>NZ_JBATGR010000071.1:0-2435 GCF_049665975.1 Eudoraea sp. | reverse complement strand
CGGATAACAAACTTGCTGCATTTGGAACGGATACAATAAGCAGAAGACAATACCACATTCAGATAAAAAACCTTGAAACAGGTCAAATTTATAAGGATAAGATAGATAATACTACAGGAAGTGCAGTCTGGGCGAATGACAATAAAACTTTATTTTATACAAAGAAAGATCCGTTAACGTTGCGATCTGATAAGATATACAAGCATATTTTGGGCCAGCCGGTTGAAGAAGATGAATTAGTATTTCATGAGCAGGATGATACCTTCAATACGTTTGTTTACAAATCAAAATCCAAAAAATATATAATCATTGGTTCATATAGTACCCTAACATCTGAATTTCAAGTACTTAATGCTGACAACCCCAACGGGGATTTTAAACTATTTTCGAAAAGAGAAATAGGGTTGGAGTATTCTATTTATCATTTTGAAAACAATTTTTATATACTTACTAATAGAGATAAGGCAACCAATTTTAAATTAATGAAGGTTGATGAGAAAAATACATCTTCTGAAAATTGGGAAGAATTTATTCCACACAGTCCCGATATTCTCCTGGAAGATATTGAAATATTTAAAGATTACTATGTCCTCACAGAGCGTGACAACGGCCTAAGTAAGCTAAAGATCACGAAATGGGATGATTCTGAGAGCTACCACATTCCATTTGATAATGAAACTTATGTAGCATACCCTTATGTGAATCCAGATTTTGATACGGATATTTTTCGTTACGTATTCAATTCAATGACTTCGCCTTATGCTATTATTGATTTCAACATGAGTACTAAGGTGAAAGAAATAAAAAAGGAACAAGAAGTATTAGGAGGTAAATTTGACAAAGCAAATTATCGTTCGGAACGAATATGGGCAAATGCCCGCGATGGCGCAAAAGTGCCTATCTCTTTGATTTATCACAAAGACACTAAATTAGATGGTAATAGCCCACTTTTACAATATGGCTACGGTTCATATGGAAGTACTTCAGATCCATATTTTTCAACTGCAAGGTTAAGCCTTTTAGATAGAGGCTTTGTATACGCTATTGCACATGTGCGGGGTGGAGAATATCTGGGCAGGCCTTGGTATGAAGACGGAAAACTCCTGAACAAGAAAAATACCTTCACAGATTTTATTGATTGTTCTCAATTTTTGATTGAAAAAAAATACACCAGTAAGGATCATTTATACGCCTATGGTGGTTCTGCAGGCGGTTTACTTATGGGTGCAATAGTTAATATGGCTCCTGATCTTTATAACGGGGTTATAGCGGCCGTTCCTTTTGTAGATGTTATTACAACAATGCTAGATGATTCAATACCGTTAACTACTGGAGAATTTGATGAATGGGGTGATCCAAATAAGAAAGAGTACTATGATTATATGAAATCTTACTCCCCATATGATAATGTTATCGCACAAGATTACCCTAATATGTTGGTAACCACTGGATTACATGATTCTCAGGTACAATATTGGGAACCAGCTAAATGGGTGGCAAAACTTAGGGCTTTTAAAACAGATAAGAATGAACTCTTTCTTTATACCAACATGGATGCTGGTCATGGTGGTGCCTCAGGAAGATTTGAAGCATTGAAAGAAACTGCCAAAGAATATAGTTTTCTAATAGATTTAGAAGGTAAAACGGCTAAATAAAAAAAAAATAGTAATTTTGTCGGCAGATTTAATCTATTAAAAAGATTTATCGACTTAACCTTTCTTTATGGAAAATAAGATAAATGCTCACAATTCAATCCTTGATTTAATAGGAAACACCCCACTCGTTAAGCTAAATCAGATTGCTGAACCACTCAAGGGGAATTTTTATGCAAAGATTGAAGCCTTCAATCCGGGCCACTCCTCTAAGGATAGGATAGCTTCATATATTATTGATGAAGCCGAGAAGAGCGGCGTTCTTGAGCCTGGGAATACAATTATAGAGACTACTTCCGGAAATACAGGTTTTAGTATTGCCATGGTAAGTATTATAAAAGGCTACGAATGTGTATTGGCTGTAAGCTCAAAGTCTTCTAAGGATAAAATTGATATGCTGCGTTCCATGGGCGCAAAAGTGTATGTGTGTCCTGCTCACGTAAGTGCGGATGATCCCAGGTCCTATTATCAGGTTGCAAAACGCTTACATGAAGAAATTAAGGGATCTGTCTATATCAATCAATATTTTAATTCATTAAATATTTTAGCGCATTATAAAACTACCGGTCCTGAAATATGGGAACAAACAAATGGTAATATAACGCACCTAATTGCCTGTAGTGGCACAGGTGGTACTATTTCTGGTACTGCCCGATTTTTAAAAGAGCAAAATCCGAATATTAGGATAATAGGAGTTGACGCCTATGGATCTGTTTTGAAAAAGTTTCACGAAACCGGGGAATTCGATAATGATGAAATATATCCCTATCGAATAGAAGGTCT
>NZ_JBATGR010000070.1:0-3922 GCF_049665975.1 Eudoraea sp. | reverse complement strand
CATCTTAAGTTTACTCTCCTTAACTTTTAAGGTGTAAATCAGAAAGAACAAAAGATGGGATTAAGGTTATTTTATACATAGAAGCCTAGACTTCGTCAACATTGATGATCCCCTCTCTTTTCCTACTTAGAATTCGTTCAGCCTGCCTGCCGACAGGCAGGTTCTATGAGCCTTGGGAGCTCGTTTTTAAGTTGTTGAAGTCCAAGTAGCCGTTCTTTCAAAAATCAGTTCTTATGAATAAATATACAGAAATTTATGGAGTGGACATTAGTAAGGATGTGTTCGATGTTGTAAACTCGAAAGGAACTTATATCCAATATTCGAATGGATTGAAAGGGTTTGGACAGTTATCAAAAAAGTTGCCCAAAGGTTCGTTGGTGGTCATGGAGGCCACTGGATACTACCATTATCGTTTGGCACAGTACCTGTACGAACACGGCCATAGTGTATCGGTCGTGAACCCGTTGTCGGTAAAGCGTTTTATACAGATGAAACAATCCAAGGTAAAGACCGATAAGAGCGATGCCAGGGCCATTTGTGAATATGCATGTGTCAATGAAGTCCCGTTATATAAGGCCAAGAACAAGGACCAAGCGGAATGCCTCCAGTTGTTGCGATTAATGGACACGTATCTAAAGCATGGCACGGCGATAAAGAACAAGCTCCATGGGGAGCGGACCATGGGTATTCCATCAAAGGCCGTTTATAGGTCGTTGGAGCGTTCCCTGAAGACACTGAAGAAAGAGATAGCGCTTTTGGAGGCACGTTTGGCGGATCTGGTCAAGGAACATCAACAAGGGCAACTTACCCTGCTCAAAAGCATCCCTGGAATGGGCAACAAGACGGCCATGGTATTACTGGTGCTGACTGATGGATTCACCAAGTTCGAGAACGCTGGCCAGCTTTGCTGCTATGCGGGGATTACCCCAACCATAAGGGAATCGGGAAGCAGTGTCAGGGGCAGAAGCAGGATAAGTAAAGTGGGGAATAGGAAATTAAGAAATCTGTTGTTTTTGTGCAGCTTCTCGGCCTGTAAGCATAATAAGGCTTGCAGGGAGATTTACGAAAGGATCATATCCAAAGGAAAGAGTAAGAAACTGGCATTGATAGCCGTTAGCAATAAGCTGTTGAAACAATCATTTGCAATAGCTACATCAGGATTGCCCTATGATGAGGAATATGTGTCGAGATTAACTTAAAAAAGACTTGTTTTTTAACTCAGTTCTTTGTTAGTGACTTTTTATGCTTATTCCTCTAACAATTTCTCTTTCAACATATCTATTTTTTCTTGAGAAAAATCATTACTACCAACTTCTAAGGCCTTGGTGAAATATTCAAGTGCTTTGATTGAATCTTGTTGGGCTAAAAAACAATCCCCTCTAGAATCATAAACATTTGAACTTTTGGGATAATTCTGGATGTTCAAATCAAATAGTGCAGAGGCCTTGTCCAGCATGCTATTATTCATAAAACCATATCCCATTGTATTAATAAATTGCTCAGGGGGAAGAACTTGATAACCAAAACGGTCCGAAACATTTTTATAGTGGGAACTTAATAAATCAATTAATCCTTCTGCAGATGTGTTACTATTAGGATCAAAAAAACGATTTATTCCTACAACGGTGTACCATGCGAAAAGAAAACGGAACGCATCATACTCGGTAATAAGTGGTACGCTACCGTGATCATCATCATTATAGTATTTCCATCCAAAAAGTAAACCATTGTCATTTTGAGTGTCAATTGAATTCACAAATTGTAATATTGATCTGATATGGGCTGTGGACTTAGTGGTATCATTTCTAACTTCTTTAATTATCATTCCTTCATCCATTGTGTTTGCAACACCAACGTACAAGGCTTTCCCATCGAACTTATTTACTGATAGGATGGAGTCAGCTACCTTTAAAAAAGCTTGATTATCCCACCACAAACTTGGGTCTATTGCTACATAATTATTGAAAAGGTGTTGTCTGCTTATGAGAGCGTTAATAACACTCAAACCACCAAAGGAATGACCAACAAAAGTCCTATATGAAGATACCGGATATGTTTTTTCTATATGTGGAATCAATTCATCCTCCATGAAGTCAAGAAACTTGTTGCCTCCGCCTGAAGAATACTGAATACTATCGCCTGAAAAGAAATCAAAATCGACATGTGAAGGTGTCAAATCTCGCGACCTGTCCGTATTTGGGATAGCAACAATTATCATTTCGGGAACAATTGTATTTCCATTGGTAGTACTTAATTGTTTGATCATTCCTGTTACAGAATAAAAATGTCCTGGTCCATCCAATAAATATAAGACTGGGTATTTAATGTTATTCGATGTGCTGTTTTTTGCACTTTCTGGAATATGTACCCAAATGTTGCGCGATTCATCTAATATGTTGGAATACACGCTGTCTATTTGACCGATTACTATTTGATTTGTTGGTTTTTCGAGATTTGCAACATCTTCCTTTTGCTGACAATTTACAAGAGTGAAAGCTATTGCGATATATAATAAATAATTTTTCATAATGGTAAGTATCTATAGTTAAGAATTGTCACTAACGATTTGGCTAAGAAACGTGGGGATTTCGAAGTTCGTTTCTGTCCGCCCGTGACGAACTAAACTACTAAGTTCTAGGCTAACTTTCAGTACGTTTCGCCCCATGCTTTCTTAGGTTTTGTTAGCACCAGTTTTATTTCTTTTCTTCTCGTAAAATTTTCTCCATTTTACGACCTCTTGCCAATTCATCAATTAGCTTTTCCATACGTCTACATTGTTTATACAATTCAAATTCATCCTCTATTTCTTCAATTCGATAACCACAAACGACTCCTTTAATTAAGTGTGCGTTAGGATGTATTTTAGCTTTTTGAAAAAAAGTTCTAAAAGTTACTTTCTCTTCAATAAGTGCTTGTAAATCATCTTTATCAAAACCAGTAAACCATTCTATTACTTGGTTGAGTTCTTCTTTTGTTCTACCATTCTTCTCCAACCTATTCCAGTAAAGTGGATAAATGGATGCAAATATCATATTAGCAACTTTTTCATTTTTTTCGGCAGTAACTTTCATCTTTATTTATTTTCGACACTAGTCTTTATGTTGATTAAGTCTTTTTTAATAAGTTTTTTCATAGTCTTGTTTAACATTCTTCCAAAAATAAAAGCCATAATTTTTCCTCTTACTGTAATAGCTTCCGTACTAAATTCCATTGTTAAAAAAGTAGTGTTTTCTTTTTCTGAAAGTTTTAAAATAGTTTGATAAATAGCTCCATTACTTTCGGCTCTTGTTTTGTAATAGTTGTTTTCTGTGGCTTCTGTTATCCACATTGTTTCCGTAGCAGATTTACCGAATATTGTTCTTGTTTCCTTCCATTTTAATCCGACTACTGTGTCTTTTGGTTTATTCAGAATCTCAATTTTATCAATTCCAGAAATTGTGTTCACAGAGTTTTCAATATCTGTAATTACCTTCCAAACTTTTTCTTTCGGTGCTTTTATTTCTATGTCAATAGTTAATTTCATATCCTTACTTTATTAGTTGATTTATCATTTTCGCATATAGTCAAATGCGCCTTTTCGAAGTTGTATACCATACTCCAAATAGGCTTTCATACAAGCAAGGAAATTTGCCCATCCTCCCGAATTTTCTAAAGCCCATTTCAGGTTATCTTCACTAAGTTCCTTTCCGTTTTCGTTTACTCTTATTAAGGTACTGTTGTCGGGCAATTTTTCCAATGTAATTTTCACAACAGTTTCAGGGTCCCAAACGAAGGAAATCGAAAGATTGGTTTCAATTTTGATTTCTTTGACGGGGAATTCATCAGCAAATTCAGGAAATTTCCAATTCACCTCTTTTCCTGATTCAAGTCGTCCGCTACTTTCCGAAATGAAATATTTAGTCATTTGCGATGGGTTTACAAT
>NZ_JBATGR010000069.1:0-1578 GCF_049665975.1 Eudoraea sp. | reverse complement strand
AACGACTATAAAATTCAGTTGGCTACAAACGATGCTTCCAAAATTAAAGGCTATATAGAGCTGGAGGGATCTGTCGGGGAAGAGTCGGTGGTATTACAAATACCTGAATTAAAAATAAATCAGAGCTACACTCCGGATGCAAACGGTAAGGTTTCTTTTGAAATCCCCGTAAAAAAGATTCAACTCTGGAATCCGGAATCACCAAAATTATATGAAGTTAAAATCAGTTCCTCACAAGATGCTGTTACCGATAAGATTGGTTTCAGGACCATCGCCACATCTGGTAAAAATATACTCCTTAATGGAGAATCTATTTTCATGAAGGGTATTGCAATGCACGATGAGAACCCGCTTATCGGGGGCCGACTGCGATCTGAAGGAGATATGCGGATGATGCTTAGCTGGGCGAAGGAATTAGGGTGTAATTATGTGAGATTGGCTCATTATACCCATAATGAAACCATGCTGCGGCTGGCAGATGAAATGGGATTATTGGTCTGGTCTGAGGTACCGGTGTATTGGACTATTTCATGGGAGAATAAAGAGACCTATAAGAATGCGGAAAATCAGTTGAGTGTTTCCATTGAACGCGATAAAAACAGGGCAAGTATTATTATTTGGTCGGTAGGAAATGAAACACCGGTTACCGAGGCAAGAAATGTTTTTATGGGTAAGTTGGTAGATAAGGTAAGGTCTTTGGATGATACGCGTTTGGTGGCAGCTGCATTGGAAGTTGAATTCGATGGTTATACTGTAACAGTTCATGATACACTGGGAGAAAAGCTCGATTTGGCCAGTTTTAATCAATACGGAGGGTGGTATTGGTCAGAACCTAAGGAACTCCCTAAATTTTCGTTTGATATTAAATTCAACAAACCTGTGGTTATTACTGAATTTGGGGGTGGTGCGCTTGCAGGTTTTCATGCGGATGATGATACCATGTGGAGTGAAGAATATCAGGAGTTGATTTACATCAACCAGCTAAAAATGATGGATAAGATAGATGGCCTCAGGGGAATAACCCCCTGGATACTGGTCGATTTTAAATCTCCCCGAAGACAAAACCCGGTGTACCAGAATTTCTGGAACCGTAAAGGATTAATGTCTAATACGGGAGTTAAAAAGAAAGCCTATTTTATCCTTCAGGAATATTACAGGAACAAATCGGTAAAATAACAGAAGCATCTTACTTATGTTTAGGACGAGAATCTTTGGATTTTTTTGGCCCGGATCAAAGTATACTTTGTTTATTCTTTATTATAATTTTCAGGCACTTTTAAGTTCTTCTGCTTCTTACAATGGCCGCAGTGCAACTCATTTTTCCAATTCCCTGACTAATTCTCTGGATATCAACGTATCATATATAATTTGAAGCTTGCTAATCATGTTTGTGGCATCAAATTCTATAATATCAACAACATCAAATTCTACTTTTTGCTTATTTTTCAGAGTCCATTTATAATTAAAATAGAGAGCCAGTTTATTTGAATTAGTTTCCTCAAAAATTCCTTTTAAATGCAGTTCAGAATTTGTGGTATCACTACTCAATTCACGATAAAATGCATCCGCTTTCTTAAT
>NZ_JBATGR010000068.1:0-26563 GCF_049665975.1 Eudoraea sp. | reverse complement strand
TTTTAAAAGAGCAAAATCCGAATATTAGGATAATAGGAGTTGACGCCTATGGATCTGTTTTGAAAAAGTTTCACGAAACCGGGGAATTCGATAATGATGAAATATATCCCTATCGAATAGAAGGTCTTGGCAAGAATTTAATTCCTGATGCCACCGACTTTAAGGTTATTGACGAATTTATTAAAGTCACAGATGAGGAAAGTGCGCATACCGCAAGGGAAATTTCCTGTACAGAGGGTATTTTTGTCGGCTATACTAGTGGAGCGGTTATGCAGGCAGTTAAACAACTAAATTTCCAGGGAGAATTTAATAAAAATAGTAATGTAGTAGTAATATTTCCCGATCACGGGTCAAGATATATGAGTAAGATTTACAATGATCAGTGGATGAGTGACCAGGGCTTTTTTGACAGTAAAAATATTGAAGAAGAGCAACAGGTTCAATATGTGAAATAGACAATATAGATTAAGATATTTAAGGCAACAGTAAGCTACTGTTGCCTTTTTTATTGCCAAATAAAATAATTTATGAATCGTGATCAAAATTCCATAATTTTGTGGACTAACCAAACGAGGCCAGATGAAAGATTTATTTGCTAGAATCATTGAGAATAAAGGACCTTTGGGTAAATGGGCATCCCAGGCAGAAGGCTATTTTGTTTTTCCAAAATTGGAGGGCCCTATTTCAAACCGCATGAAATTTCAGGGAAAAGAAGTAATTACCTGGAGCATTAATGATTATTTGGGCATGGCTAATTTGCCTGAAATTAAAAAGGTAGATGCGGAAGCTGCGGCTGAATATGGAGCAGCATATCCTATGGGTGCACGAATGATGAGTGGACATACAGATTTTCATGAACAATTAGAAAAGGAATTAGCTGATTTTGTTCATAAGGAATCTTCTTATTTGCTAAATTTTGGATATCAGGGAATTTTATCTGCTATAGATGCCCTTGTTTCTAAAGATGATATTATTGTTTATGATGTGGATTCCCATGCCTGTATAATAGATGGAGTTCGCTTGCATATGGGTAAGCGATTTACATTTGTGCATAATGATATAGAAAGCCTAAAAAAGAATTTAGAGCGCGCTACTAAAATGGCAGATCAAACTGGTGGTGGTATTCTGGTGATATCTGAAGGTGTTTTTGGAATGCGCGGGGAACAGGGTAAACTCAAAGAAATTGTTGCACTAAAAAAGGAATATAATTTCAGGTTATTGGTAGATGATGCCCACGGTTTTGGGACCTTAGGCAAAACTGGAGCCGGAGCTGGTGAAGAGCAGGGTATTCAGGACGATATAGATGTATATTTTGCAACATTTGCAAAATCTATGGCAGGAATTGGCGCCTTCTTGGCTGCCGATAAGGAAATTATTGATTATTTGAAGTATAACTTGCGTTCTCAAATGTTTGCGAAATCGCTTCCAATGATCTATGTGAAAGGAGCATTAAAACGCCTTGATATGCTGCGCACAAAGCCAGAATTGAAAGATAAACTATGGGAAAATGTAAATGCACTGCAAAATGGACTCAAAGAAAGGGGCTTTGATATAGGGACAACCACGAGTTGTGTTACACCAGTTTATCTTAATGGCAGTATCCCTGAAGCTATGGCTTTGGTTCGGGATTTAAGAGAGAATTATGGTATATTTTGTTCAATAGTAGTGTATCCGGTTATTCCAAAAGGAATGATTTTATTGAGAATGATTCCAACATCAACTCATACTTTGGAAGATGTTGCAGTAACACTCGATGCATTTTCGGCTATAAGAGATCGATTGGAGAACGGCACCTATAAAAGATTATCTGCTGCCGTGGCTGCTGCTATGGGAGAATAAGTTTAAGCGCTATTTCAATTAAAGTTATTTCAATTATTAAAACGGAAAGTTTCTAGAGCGTTTTTCTGTAAGTTCTTCTGCGCTTATAGATTTCTGGGTTAAAGTGTTTCCACATTTGACGAATAGCAACATTTTCCTCTAATTCCGGAGTTCTGTAACAATTCCTAATTTTTTTCGCCTGAAAAATTTTGTGATATTCATTCATAATTATTGCGGTAACTCCCTTATTCTGATACTCCGGATGAACTCCAATAAGATAAAAAATCACATCTTTGCTATTTCTTTTTGCATTCAAAAGATACAGAAAACCAAATGGAAATAGCTTGCCGTTCGCTTTTTGCAATGCAGTTCCATATGATGGCATTACTATAGCAAATGCTACCAGTCTATTATTACTGTCAATTACAAACTTTATATACTCAGGATTGACTAAACCAATATGTTTATTCTTAAAATAAGCTTTTTGCTCGTCGGTTAAAGGAACAAATGAAGATAGCTTTGAATATGTTTCATTAAACAGATCAAACATCTGGTCTGCCCAGGGCATAATATCGGCAGATTTTGTAAAATTCATTTCTTTTAAACCATACCTCTTTTTTATCAAGGTTTGTATTTTAATAAAGTGTTCAGGTTTGGTATTACTGGCAGGAAATCTGTTTTCCATGTATTCCTTTTCCTTTAACAGGCCATGTCGTTCATAATGACTTTTATAATAAGGATGATTATACCAGGTAATCATTGTTCCTATATCGTTAAAGCCTTCAACTAATACGCCTACTTTATCCAGATTAGAAAAACCTACAGGACCTTCCATGTACTCGAGATTATTATTTTTGCCAATTTCCACCACCTTGTCGAGCAATGCTTTTGAAACCTGCAGGTCGTCAATAAAATCAAACCAGCCGAAGCGCATTTTGGAGTTTAGTTGTTCATTTACCTCTATCCAATTGATAATGGTCGCTATTCTACCTACTAATTTATTATTCTTGTATGCAAGAAAAAACCTGGCTTCCGCATGAGTAAAGTTTGGGTTTTTTTCTTTGTCAAATGTTTCAAGCTCATCTGAAATAAGTGGAGGAACCCAATAGGGGGATTCTTTATAAAGGGTGAAAGGGAATTTTATAAATTTTTTTAGATTCGATTTTGTAGTAGCTTCTTCGAGCCTTATCATACCATTTAAATGTATGGTCAAGATAAGAGATATTTGTTGAAGGAATTAAATTTTAAGACAATTTTCACTAATTCAAATCACGAAACAGCAGAGTGAAGAACTTATATTAGAAATCAATTACTCCATTGTCAGAAGTTTTATTTTTTTTATCTTTTTTCCTCTGCTTTTTTATGTCTTTTTTGGATGGTCCCAAGTCTATATCTTCGGCTCCTTTTCCTTTGTTCCGCCCTTTTGCCTTTTTTGTCTTTTTATTTTTCTTCATAGAATTCTTCTTAATTGAACCGCCATTTTCACCAGCTTTCTGATCTTCAATTGGGATCAAGACATCTTTATGTAAATCCAGTCTATATGATGCTCCTACTGAAACAAAAAGTCGGCTTGGAGAATTCTTGAAGCTGCCACCAAGATTCGCATCAACCTGAAAATTTTCATTAACCAAAAACGCACCACCACCCCGTAACAATACATCGGCATAACGATCACTGCTAACGCCCTGGTTTTCCAAAAACACACTCCATTTGGGATTTCTTAGCGCATGAGATAATGAAAGTGTATAGCCCAGTTCCGGATCATCTGTGGCAATTCTATCATATGAAATATTAGAGATCAAAACAAATCTGGGTGTAAGTCTACTTTGGGTTGCCAGCATTACCCTTGGAGAAACAGTAGGATCTGTAGGATAAAATGGATTGTCGCCAATAACGAAATTGGCACCTGCATATACAGAAATTGCCGGGATTAAATTTTTAAATTTAAATTTGTTATTGGCCTTCCAACTGTACAAGTTTGGCTTGTTACTATCAGGATTTTTAAAAGGATCAAAGATCAAATACTTTGCCCCAAGGCGGTTTCTTGAAAAATTAGTTCTTGATTCTATAAATCCCAGGGAATTGTAAGTGATAATCTGATTTTCATAAGTACCTTCCCAATTTAGTTCTAGATTCTCTAATAACAAGCCATAGCGAACTGAAAAATCCAGGCCATATATATTTGAATCATAATTCAGATCAGCGTGATCCCGCTTTTCATAAGACAATCCCAATTCTATTTGCGGGATTCCTTTTCCTACTGCATAGGCACTTACAGATAAACCAGGTCGGTTAGAATTAATTACATCTGTATATTGGCAAATAGCTAACAAAGGGGTCGATAATGCTAATAAAAAAAGAGCGTTTTTAAGAATATTTAGTTCAATAACTCGAAACATCAGGTATATTTTAATATTATTTTATGAATTTTGTAATGTTAATACAACGTTGGAATTGTATTTTTGATATATAGAATACAGACATTATGGGTTTTTTAAGAACGATTTTTATAATTCTTCTGGTATACTATATGCTCAAATTATTTGCTAAATGGTTTGGTCCCAGAATTTTTGGCTATGCTGCAAGAAAGACTGAGAAACATTTTAAGGAAAGATTTGAACAATTTCAAGGCTATCAAAATCAAGAGAAAAACACTAATGAAGGTGAGATTATTATCGATAAAAAAACAGTTCAAAAGAATAAGGATTCCCAACAATTAGGGGAGTTTATAGACTTTGAAGAAATTGAGTAACCATTACCACTAAAGCAACCAATGAATAGAGGTACAAAGGCTTTACTTATCCATTTTTTTGCGCTTGTTTTTTTTGTTGTTGCCTCTTTGGCATATTTCTACCCCGTACTTCAGGGCAAAACTATCATTCAATCCGATATTATCCAATATACCGGAATGGCTAAGGAGCAAAATGATTTTAGGAAAAACACCAAAGAGGAGGAACCTTACTGGACTAATAGTGCATTTGGGGGAATGCCAACATATCAATTAGGCGCCTACTATCCGCATGATTATGTAAAAAAGCTGGACAGGACGATTCGATTTCTTCCACGTCCTGCAGATTATTTATTCCTGTATTTTGTTGGTTTCTACATATTGTTATGCTGCTTAAAGGTGGATTATCGATTAGCAATCTTTGGGGCACTGGCATTTGGTTTTTCAACATATCTTATTATTATACTAGGGGTAGGGCACAATGCGAAAGCCCATGCCATAGGATATTTACCATTTCTATTAGGCGGTATCATACTTACTTTCAGAAAAAAGTACATCTGGGGTTTTATCCTTACCTCCCTCGCTATGGCATTAGAAATAGGAGCAAATCATTTCCAGATGACCTATTATTTTATGCTACTTGTTCTTGTACTCGGCGTGGCATATTTAGTTGATGCCATTAAAAAAAAGAAACTAAAACACTTTTTCTTTTCTGTGGGGCTACTTGTCGGAGCAGTAGTTTTGGGGATTGCTGCTAATGCCACATCCCTAATGGCAACCAAAGAATATGCAGATTGGAGCACAAGAGGTAAGTCGGAACTTACGATAAAGCCGGACGGGTCTTCCAGAGAAAACCTGGAGGGATTGGATAAGGAATATATAACTCAATACAGCTATGGAATATTTGAATCTCTGAATTTATTTGTTCCCAGACTTTTGGGAGGCAGCAATAATGAAGATCTGGGTACTAGCTCTAAAGCTTATGAATATCTAACAGAACAAGGATTACCCAGAACAAAGGCTTTGGAATTCAGTAGTGCCCTTCCATTGTATTGGGGAAATCAACCGGGGGTAGCAGCACCGGCTTATATTGGTGCCATTATCATTTTTCTTTTTGTCTTAGGGCTGTTTTTGGTAAAGGGACGTTTAAAATGGTGGTTATTAGGTGGAACTTTACTTTCACTCTTTTTATCCTGGGGAAAGAACTTTGGTATTCTTACGGATTTTATGATTGACTATTTTCCACTTTATAACAAATTCAGGGCGGTTTCTTCTATACAGGTAATCTTAGAACTCTGTGCACCCATCCTCGCGGTAATGGCCTTAGCACAAATATTTAAGCCCTCAATAGCAAAAAGTAAAAAACTAACGGCTTTGAAAACGAGTTTAATTATTGTAATAGGACTGGGCATAACCCTATTTATAATTAAAAGTGTTTTTGATTTTACAGGTTTAAATGACAACACATATCAGAAATATTTTGGTGATGAGGTTATGACGATGATAAAGCGAGATAGAGAGGCCGTTTATATTAATGACACCATACGTTCTTTAATATATGTGCTGCTGGCAGGTCTCGCTATTTGGCTCTATCTTAAAGGGAGACTTAAGCAAAATATTGTGATTCTGACGCTTTCCTTGCTTGTAGTATTTGACTTGGTAGGCGTTGATCTTAGATATGTTAATAAGAAAGATTTTGACAGACAAAAAAGAATGTCTCAACCGTTTCAGCAATTGCCAATGGATAAGCAAATTGCCGAAGACAGCGGAGTATTCAGGGTTTATGACCCTTCAGAAGGACTTAACGGCGCCCGAACATCCTATTTTCACCAGTCTATTGGAGGCTATCATGCAGCAAAACCCGCCGGGATGCAGGATTTATTTGATTTTCATATTTATAAAAATAATTTGCGAGTCCTGAATATGCTCAATGTAAAGTATATTGTTCAACAAGATGAAGAAGGCAGGAGTTATGCAATTACAAACCCTGAAGTCAATGGTAATGCCTGGTTTATTAGAAGACTTATAGAGGTAAAAAGTGCTGATGAAGAAATTATGGCACTTGATAGTTTGGATGTTCTTAATGAAGCTGTTGTAAACACTTCTGATTTTTCTCAAATAAACCAGTTTAATTTTCCAAAAGATTCCTTGGCTAACATTAACTTAAAGGAATATAAGCCTAATCATTTAACTTATAATACAAACAATTCAAATAACGGACTGGCAGTATTTTCAGAAATGTATTATCCCGGAGATTGGAAAGCTTATATTGATGGCAAATCGGTAGATCATTTTAAGGTCAATTACGTATTAAGAGCATTGAATATCCCAAAGGGCAATCATACAGTGGAGTTTAAGTTTGAACCAAAAGTAATTGAGACCGGTGGAAAAATTACTTTAGCAAGTTCCATTTTAATGATCATTATGATTATAGGGGGAGGTTTATATTCAATATTTCGTTTGCGTAAAAAGAAGGAGGGATAATGCATAAGGTCCTTATCATTAGTTATTATTGGCCTCCTGCGGGGGGGCCGGGAGTTCAGCGATGGTTGAAATTTGTAAAGTATTTACCTGAATTTGAAATACACCCTGTCATTTACATTCCTAAAAATCCAAAGTATCCCATTACAGATAGTAGTCTTAATCAGGAAATTCCTGAAAATATTACTATTTATAAAAATAAGATCTTCGAACCATATTTTTTTGCAGGATTTTTAAGTAAAAAGAAAACTAAGCAAATAAGTTCGGGGGTCATAAGTGATGAAAACCCTTCTTTAATAGAAAAATTTTTGCTGTGGATTAGGGGCAATATGTTTATACCGGATGCCAGAAAGTACTGGGTAAAGCCTTCAGTCCGGTTGTTAACAGGTATAATCGAAAAAGAGGAAATAGATACCATAATTACTACTGGCCCTCCTCATAGCCTCCATTTAATTGGTTTGGAATTAAAAAAGAATCTGGATGTTAAATGGCTTGCAGATTTCCGGGATCCATGGACCTCTATAGGTTACCACACTAAACTAAGGCTTACAAAAGCATCCCAAAGGAAACATCGGCAATTGGAAAAAAAAGTTGCAAATGGATGCGATAAGCTTTTGGTTACCAGCAATACTACTAAAACTGAATTTGAAACAATTACCACGACTCCGGTCTACGTTATTACCAATGGTTATGATATTCCGGAAAGTGAGCTGCCCTTTAGTGGTTTGGATAAAAAATTTACACTTTCTCACATTGGTTCACTGCTTACTGGTAGAAATCCGGAAAACCTTTGGAAAGTACTTTCCGAAATCATTAATGAAAATGAGGCTTTTCGGAATGTCTTTCAACTAAACTTAATTGGAGTGGTCGGCCAGGATGTTTTAAATTCGATAAATGATAATGGGTTAGAGTTCTATACAAGGATTATAGAATATGTCACTCATGAGGAAGCAGTGAATTATCAGAGAAGATCACAGTTATTACTTTTAGCAGAGATTGATTCACCACAAACGAGAGGTATTATTCCTGGAAAACTATTTGAGTATCTTGCTGCCAAAAGGCCAATTTTAGCCATAGGGCCTGAACAATGGGAAGGCGGGGAAATTGTAAAAAGCACCAACTCGGGGATTGTTTGCAATTATAATTCTGTAGCAGATCTTAAAGCTGTAATTTTAAAATGGTTTCATCTTTATCAGCAAGGAATTTTAATGGTATCTTCAGTAAATATTAAAGAATATAACAGAAGAACGCTTACCGCAAAGCTGGCTGAACTGTTGTAATGGGAATAATTTTTAAACAATCGTTAAAGAATACTACTATCACTTATCTTGGATTTGCGATAGGAGCTGTCAATACACTTTTCCTCTACACCCGCTTTCTCACTGATGAGTATTATGGCCTTGTAGGTGTAATTCTCTCTACATCGGCAATTCTAATGCCATTGATGGCTTTTGGTGTACCCAATACTCTTGTAAAATATTACAGTAATTTTCATGCTACCAAATCGGCTGATGGTTTTCTCACCCTAATGATACTGCTTCCTTTGATTATTATCATTCCCCTTGCTGGAGTGAGTTACTTTGCAAATGAAGCAATTGGTAATTTCCTGGCCAGTAAGAATGTTATTGTAAAGGATTATGTATGGTATATTTTCTTAATAGGAATGACTATGGCTTATTTTGAAATATTTTATGCCTGGTCCAAAGTTCACATGAAATCGGTTTTTGGAAATTTCATGAAAGAGGTATTTGTTAGGGTAGGGGTCAGCGTGCTCTTAATCCTTTTGTATTTAGAGCTAATAGGTGTAGATTTTTTTTTAAAGGCATTGGTAGGTCTTTATCTTTTTAGAACTATCATAATGAAACTATATGCCTTTAGTCTAAGAAGGCCAAAACTGCAGTTTAACTGGCCAAAGAATAGTAATTCTATGATAAATTATAGTATTCTGATCATTCTGGGTGGATCTACTGCAGTAATCCTTTTGGAGATAGATCGTTTTATGATCAATCAGTTTATACCTATTCAAAATGTTGCATATTACACTGTAGCTATTTTTATTGCAACCGTAATTGCTGTGCCTTCAAGGGCCATGCACCAGATTACCTACCCAATGACCGCTGAAATACTGAATAGGAATGATATAGCTGGGCTGAAAAGAATATATCAAAAAAGCTCATTAACCCTGTTTATTGTGGCTGGTCTTATTTTTATTCTGATCCTGCTCAATCTTAATGATCTATATTCTATGCTGCCAAAAGCATATCGAGGAGGTTATTTTATCGTTCTATTAATTGGATTCACTAAACTTTTTGATGCTCTAATTGGGAATAATAATGCAATACTCTTCAATTCTGAGTATTACCGGGCTTTATTATTTATGGGTGTTCTTTTGGCAGTTTTCACCATACTTTTCAATTGGTTACTTATACCCGTATACGGATTAAATGGAGCGGCTTTTGCAACATTTATGGCCATATGTATTTACAATACAGTTAAACTGATATACGTTAAACTTAAATTTAATATAATACCATTTACAAATGAAACCATAAAAATTGCAGGTCTTCTGGTTTTAATGGTGGCTATTTTCTATTTCGTGGAATTTACTTTTAATCCATTAATTAACATTGTTTTAAAAAGTGTACTTATTACTAGCTTTTATGTTGGAATCTTATACCGATTTAAAATATCTGAAGATGTCTTTGGCGTTCTTTCTGGATTTTTAAGAAGAAAAGGGAAATAAAGTAAACTATTATTTTAATGAAATCTCAATTTTAACTAATATAATTATCCGGAGATTTCCAATAATAACCCCGCAGGGACTTATCCACTGCGGGGTTAAACAACTAACCAACCTAAAACTCTCTTTATTATATCTTTGTACTTCTACTTCGTGTATTGTTACTTTTTCCGGAATTCCTGGAAGGACTTCTACTTACTTTTTTATTAGAGGTACTTGCCCTCTTAATAGTTGTACTTCCTGAATTTCTACCCGAAGGCTTAGACGCAACTGATCGTTTTGTTACTGTCTTAGTGCTAACGGTCCTGCTTTTTGTTGCAGATCTTACCGGTCTTTTATAGCTACTGTTGCTGCGCTGAACTTTTTTACTACCTGGAGTTGCCGCAACTTCCCTTTTTGTTATAGTTCTACTTGATGCAGACCGCATAGATCCTTTATCTCTATTTCTAACAGCAGTACTTTTAATAGTTCTACCAGAATTGGCAGGAGTTCTTTTTGTACTATTAACCGATGTTCTATTAGATCTGTTCACAGTTGAACTGTTTATATTCCTTTTGGTATCAGTTCTATTGCTTCTTTGAGCAACTGCTTGCGTATTTCTTACTGAATTACCGGTTCTGTAATTATCGCCTCTTCGCGAATTATTTTCTCTGGCAGTCACACGTTTATCATTTCTGTAAACCTTGCTGCGCCTGTTGTAATTTTTATGATGGTCATAATGATGACCCACCCTGGCATAGGCTCTCCTATGATTATAATGATATGGTCTGTAATACGTATATCGCACAGGGTTGTAATATCTTCTGTATGGGTTATTGTATACCAGGCAGTAACCAGCTGCAGGTCTTACGAAATAGCCGTAATAGGGCCTGTATGTATAATATTGGTTATATACGTTAACAAATCCTGAGTAATGGCTATAATACCCTCTGTTATTATAATACACGTACATTCCACCAACTCGTCTCACTCTTCCATTTCGGTACCATACATCAACACCACCAATTTGATTAACACGTCCATAATAATCATAAAAGACAGGTACATTTTGAACTTGAATAACTGCACCATAATCATCATATTGAACATATGGATTATAATCATAACCTGAATTGAATGTAAGGTTGGTACTTCCGAAATTTACATTAGCTCCTACATTAACACGGTTGTCAATATAGAAATCGAATTCTCCATCCGGATAAACGGAAAACGTAATGCCATTTTCAACAAAGATGAAGGAATTGTTGTATTTATAAGCATTGCGTATTGCAACCTTATTTTCCACGGTGGCTGCCATGGTACCCGCAGTACCTAAAAAAAGAGCCGTAAAAATGAATATTAAATTTCTCATGATATAAGGTTTTAAATTTCCGAATGCAACTATTTACATTCACCCAACTAATACCAAACAGTGTGCCAGAAATATTAATATATTTATAAAACATTGTAAATCAAGTAATTAAAAATTATTATAGCCAAAGAATTCAACTATAATTTATTTTTTTATAGGGAAAGAAGGTTTTGTTAATTGGTACTATCGCAATTTTTCGCGTAAGTATCGTGCTGTATGAGATTTGGCTTTTAATACAATTTCTTCAGGGGTGCCTGAAGCAATTAGCTCACCGCCTTTGTCACCTCCTTCGGGTCCTAAATCTATAACGTGATCTGCACATTTGATAAACTCTATATTATGCTCTATAACAACAATAGAATGACCCCTGGCTATTAAAGCGTCCAAAGATTTTAAAAGCTTTTTAATGTCATGAAAGTGAAGCCCCGTAGTAGGTTCGTCAAAAATGAATAAAGCCTTCTCTTTAGTAGTCGCTTTTACAAGGAAAGACGCCAGTTTAATCCTTTGTGCTTCTCCACCTGATAGGGTAGAAGATGATTGGCCTAAGGTTACATAACCCAGACCTACCTCTTGAAGGGGACGTAATTTACCAACTATTTTTGTTTTTAAATTAGTTTCAAAGAATACAATGGCATCATCTATGGTCATGTTCAATATATCATCAATATTGGCATTTTCAAATTTTACCTCTAGAACTTCTTTTTTGAAACGCCTTCCACCACAAGTATCGCATTCTAAATGAACATCAGCCATAAACTGCATTTCTACAGTTATCTCACCTTCTCCTTTGCATTTATCACACCTGCCACCATCTACATTAAAGGAGAAGTGTTTGGCTTGATAAGCTCTGAGTTTGCTCAATTTCTGTGAGGCAAACAATGCCCTGATATCATCATAAGCTTTAATATACGTGACCGGATTTGAACGCGAAGATCTTCCAATTGGGTTTTGATCTACGAACTCAACGTTTTTTACAGACTGAAACTTTCCGGACATTTCTGTATATTGACCTGCCTTTTCCCCATATCCGCCTACTTCTTTAAGTAATATTGGGTAAAGTAATTTTTTTACCAATGTACTTTTTCCACTTCCTGAAACTCCCGTAATTACTGTGAGCATATTAAGTGGAAAAGTGACATCAATATTCTTTAAATTATTTTCCCTTGCGCCCTTAATTTCAATAAAATAATTGGAAGTTCGGCGTATTTTAGGAACTTCAATTTCCATGGTTCCATTCAGGTAACTTGCCGTAAGTGAGGATGATTTTAGGATTGTATCCATAGGCCCGTGGGCAACTACTTCACCTCCATGTGTACCAGCTTCCGGACCAATGTCAATAACCTCATCTGCCGCAAGCATTATATCTTCATCATGCTCAACAACAATAACGGTATTACCTAAATCTCTGAGAGATTTTAAAACTATTATAAGATTCTCTGTGTCTCTCGGATGTAAGCCAATACTAGGTTCATCCAGGATATACATAGATCCAACCAAACTACTGCCAAGAGATGTTGCCAGGTTTATTCGCTGACTTTCTCCACCAGATAGCGTATTTGATTTTCTGTTGAGTGTTAAATAGCTTAAACCAACCTTTTCCAAATAGCTTAGTCTGGATTTGATTTCTGCTAATAATCTTTTTGCAATTTGCAAGTCGTATTTATTTAATGATAGCTTATCAAAAAATATGATTAAGTTTTCAATTGACAATTCCACAAGATCTGAAATAGATTTGTTATCAATCTTAATATAATTGGTTTCCATTCTAAGGCGCTTCCCTTTGCAGGAGCTACATTTTGTTTTTCCTCTATATCTGGAAAGCATTACCCTATTTTGAATCTTATAGCTCTTTTCTTCTAATTGCCGGAAGAATTTATCTATTCCTATAAAATGCTCATTACCTTGCCAGATCAATAGTTTTTGCTCCTCACTAAGTTGATACCATGGTTTATGGATAGGAAAATTAAATTTATAAGCAGAATTCACTAATTGATCTCTATACCAACTCATGCTCTCACCGCGCCAGGGAAATATGGCATTTTCAAATACAGACAAGCCCGAGTTAGGTATTACAAGATCCTCATCTATGCCAATTACATCGCCATATCCTTCGCACTTTGGACAAGCCCCGTAAGGATTATTGAAACTGAAGAGATGTGCGTTAGGTTCCATAAAAACCATCCCATCCATTTCAAACTTATTGTTAAATTTGGTCACCGCTCCATTATCGATTTCTTCAATAAAACAGTAGCCTTTACCTTCAAAAAAAGCTGTATCCACTGCGTTGGCTAATCGATTTAGAAAATCTTCATCATCTTTCTTAATAATTCGATCTACAACCAATTCAAAATTATAACCAATATCCTTTAAAGATTCATCAATCCTGATGACCGTGCCATTATGTTTTATCCTTGCATATCCTTGTTTAGAAAGCAATTGTAAAGATTTCACCGGATCCCTGTCTTTTGAAATAACAATTGGAGCCAACAATAAGAGTTTGGCACCTTCATCAAAAGATTTTACGTGTTTTATTACATCTGTTACGTTATGTTTTTTAACTTCTTTACCGGATATAGGTGAATAGGTTTTGCCAATTCTGGCATAAAGAAGCTTCAAATAATCATAAATTTCCGTTGTTGTGCCCACTGTAGAACGTGGATTAGTGGAATTTACCTTTTGTTCAATGGCTATTGCCGGGGCTATGCCTTTTATATAGTCTACTTTGGGCTTATCTAATTTACCCAGGAATTGCCGGGCATATGAGGAAAGGCTTTCTACATAACGACGTTGGCCCTCGGCGTAGAGCGTATCAAAGGCCAGACTGGACTTCCCGGAACCCGAAAGTCCGGTAATAACAACTAATTTATTTCGGGGGATTACTACATCAATATTTTTAAGATTATGCAGTTTAGCCCCTTTGATTATGATATTTTCCTTGGGATTTACTTCGGTTATTGCAGACATTTCTTCCGTTAGGTCCGCAAAGATACGATATGTTGAATTCAAACACCAATAGGTAGTCTTTTACATCTAAATTCTGCAATATCACAACATTGTTGACCTGAGAAAATATTTTTTCTCTATATTTGAGGCATAATAACTAAAAAATCAGCCTATACGCGAAAATTACTTTTTTGAACATTAACCTGAATGACTAAAGTCCTTTCCCAAAAGAAAGGCCCCTAAGTTTAACCAAAAAAGTAATTAGTATGCGACCACAAGTAGCGGACTCAATTTTAGTTCAGAATTACATTAGCGGGGATGAAAAATCCCTGGAAACTCTAATAAACAAGCACAATCAACGTCTTACCAGTTTTATTTATTCCAAGGTCCTGGACAGGGCGATTGCTGAAGATATCTTTCAGGATACCTTTATAAAGGTTATAAGGACCTTAAAAAGAGGCGCCTATAATGAAGAAGGTAAGTTTTTACCTTGGGTAATGCGCATAGCTCATAATCTCATAATAGACCATTTTAGAAGGAATAAGCGCATGCCCAAATTTGAAGGCAGTGAGGATTTTAACATTTTTTCGGTTTTGGGAGATGATAAGCTGGATGCTGAGAGACAGTTAATTAAAGACCAGATAGACAGTGATCTTGGATTATTAATAGAAGAACTTCCTGATGATCAAAAAGAAGTCCTTATAATGCGTATATATAAGGATATGAGTTTTAAAGAAATATCTGAAAATACAGAGGTAAGTATTAATACTGCTTTGGGTCGAATGCGATACGCCTTAATTAACCTAAGAAAGATCATAGAAAAGAACAATATTGTTTTAACGAATTAATAGGTTCTATAACGACTAATACAAATGGTTCCATAATCGTTGCGTTATTTAGACATAACATTAACACATATGGAACAGATTTACCCGCGACAGCAAAACAAATGTAAGCTTGTAAAAACAAAGCCAGAGACTATACAGTTATTATTTCAGTATTCCAAGTCTTTGAATATTGTAAATCACAAAGGACTTACATTTGAGAATAATTTGAATTAACCATTTCCCTATATTATTAGGATATACATTAATCCCTTTGATAATACGTCAAGGGGATTTTTAGTTTCTGGTAGTTGCTCAAGTCACTTATTTAAGGAATTCGAACTAAACGGAGAATATTTCCGGCTTGCGGAAAATCCGTTGGCAACTAAATTATTATGGAATTATTGTATCAAAAATTGCCAAATCGCTCTTTGACATCAAAAATCAGGGGTTTTACAACATAGTTTTTCTCAGACCTCGGTATTTGAATACTTTTAAATTGTAATTATGAAATCATAGCTACTATATATTTAAACTATTAACCAAAGGGCCATCAAAAAGAAGCTCCTTTATATTAACCAAAAAATACTACCAATTATGGAATTTGAAATTGATGATTCAGAATTAGTAAGAGACTATATCAGCGGCGACGAAAAAGCACTTGAAGTTCTTATAAACAGACACAACCAACGTATTAGTAGTTTTATTTATTCCAAGGTTCTGGATAGGGATATAACGGAGGATATTTTTCAGGATACTTTTATAAAGGTAATTAAAACCTTAAAAAAAGGATCTTATAGCGAAGAGGGGAAGTTCTTGCCGTGGGTAATGAGAATATCACATAACCTTATTATTGATCACTTTAGGAAGAACAAGCGTATGCCTAAGTTTGAAGGAAATGATGATTTTAATATTTTTTCGGTTATAGGTGACGACAAACTTAATGCAGAAAAACAGATTATTAAAGATCAGATAGATAGTGATCTTGGATCGTTGATTGAAGAATTACCCGATGATCAAAAAGAGGTTCTGCTTATGAGAATTTACAGGGACATGAGCTTTAAGGAGATTTCTGAAAACACCGGAGTTAGCATAAATACTGCCTTGGGAAGAATGCGATATGCACTTATAAACCTCCGAAAGATAATAGAAAGACATAATATTGTTTTAACAAATTAAGAGCAAGAAATACATAAAAGCAATATTTCCATTTTAGTTGCGTTATTTATACATAACAATACTATAATAATATGGAAAAAATTTACTCAGAAGAACAAAATGCTTGTAAACTGGCCAAAACCAGTCCTGAGACGATTCAATTCTTACTGAATTATTCCAGGTCCTTCAGAGTTACGAAGTACAAGACATTCAAATTCGAAACAACTTTGAATTAAGAAAAGATAGCCCGCAATTAGCGGGCTTTTTTTATTTTATAATAATCTTCCAATATCTTTTTTCTCCCTATCGTTTTGGTTATTAGGTCTTTGTCCAGATCCCAGCCTCTGGCCGGCGAATATTGACGACCATACCAAATAATTTGAAGATGCAGATCGTTCCATAATTCTTTGGGAAATAACCTTTTCGCATCTTTTTCGGTTTGAACCACATTTTTACCATTAGAAAATCCCCAACGATACATTAAACGGTGAATATGTGTATCAACCGGAAAAGCCGGTATACCAAATGCCTGAGAGACCACTACACTTGCCGTTTTATGGCCAACTGCCGGTAATTCTTCCAATAAGCTTATTTCCGATGGAACATTACCCTGGTACTTTTCTATCAATATTTCAGACAGGCCATGGATTCCTTTCGACTTCATCGGTGAAAGCCCTACTGGCCTAATAATTTCTTTTATTTCCTCAACAGACATTTTAATCATGTCGAAGGGATTATCAGCTTTGGCAAATAATTTAGGTGTTATTTGGTTTACCCGTATATCTGTACTTTGTGCCGATAATAATACGGCGATTAGTAATGTATATGGATCTTTATGTTGCAACGGCACTGGTATAACAGGATATAATTCCTGCAGTTTTTCTATTGCAAAGGATACTTTTTCCGATTTCGTCATTTTTGTTTAATTTTACAATTAAAAAAATAAACACAAATTTAATTTAAAATAGACAATGAACACACTTAAAGAAGGTGATAAAGTCCCTGATTTTACATCTGTTGATCAGGATGGTAATTTGGTAAAATTAAGCGACTATTCCGGTAAGAAGTTAGTGGTATTTTTTTATCCAAGGGCTAATACTCCCGGATGTACCGCAGAAGCTTGCAATCTTCGCGATAATTATGCGGAACTCCAATCAAAAGGGTATGAACTTCTGGGGGTTAGCGAAGATTCTCAAAAAAAACAAGCGGGTTTTAGAGATAAATATGAATTTCCATTTCCGCTTTTGGCAGATGAAGATCATGTCGTAATTAAGACATTTGGAGTCTGGGGTCCTAAAAAATTTATGGGCAGGGAATACGATGGTATTCACAGAAAGACTTTTATTATTGATGAAAGCGGTTTTGTTACAAAGGTTATTGACAAAGTTAAAACCAAAGATCACGCTGCCCAGATTCTGTAGAATTAAACTATCAGCATAAAAAAAGGCCTTAATACTTAAGGCCTTTTTAATAGAATTTAAGCATTAAGCTTTTTCTTTTAGTTTATCGTCAGTTCGCATAAAAAGGTGTTCTTTCTTTATTATTTCCGAAATACCTTCTGGCAGCATTTTCTCCCAACCACCTTCTCCACTAGTGATTTTTTTCAATACATCTCTGGAGAATATGTCCATAATTTCAGGATCGTAGTCTATAATATCCATTACTTTCCCATTGTACTTAAAAAATTTGTATAACTCTTTCATTCTCGGATGAACCTTCACGTTATTACTGGTCATGATCTGACCGGTCTCCGGATTCTTCATCGGATAGAGATATACGATAAGTTCTTTAAAGAATAACTTGCCAAAAGCTTCCAAAATACCACCACTTAGGTGCCTGTAATATTTTTCGTCAAAAATGTCCACCAGGTTATTAACTCCCATGGTAAGACCAATTTTTGCCTTGGTATAATTGTTAAAGTATTCAACCAATTTAAAATATTCCTGAAATTTTGAAATCATCACAGAATGTCCCAACGAACACAATAATTTAGCCCGGTCCATAAAATCGCTTTCATCTATTTCGCCCGAAGCTCTTAAATTAGACAATGTAATTTCAAATATTACAATGGAATTATCTTCATCAACCGCCGGATCACGGATAAAAATTTCATAGGACTTTTCAAACATATCCATGTTCACTTTAGTCACAGGTCTGAAACTCCCTCTGAGGGCAAGGATATTTTTTTTATATAGAATAGCCGCAGGAAGAAGGTTATTCCCGTCGGGTCCAAACATAACCGCATCGGTCATATCATTTCTGATAAGTTGAAGACTCATAAGTCTGTTGTCAACGTTTGCGAAATTCGGACCCGAGAAATTTACCATATCAATCTCCAGGGTATCCCGGTCTATATGGTCATAGAGGTATTTTAATAATTTTCTGGGTTTATTATTCTTGTAAAATGCACCGTAAATGAGATTTACACCAACTATACCAAGGGTCTCCTGTTGCAGACGTGCTTCGTTTTGCATAAACCTGACATGTAATATGATCTCATCAAATTCTTTTTGAGTTGGATCTAATTGAAATCGGATTCCTACCCAGCCATGACCTTTATACCGCTTTGAAAAATCTATTGTTGCAACCGTATTCGCATAGGTAAAAAACAGTTTATCCGGATTTTCCTCTCTGCTAATACGTTCTTCCATAAGATGCATTTCATGAGAAAGCATCTTTTTTAGCCTGCTTTGAGTAACATACCTGCCTGCAGTTTCTACACCATAAACGGCATCGCTAAAGGATTTATCATAGGCACTCATAGCCTTAGCTATTGTACCCGAGGCGCCGCCTGATCTGAAAAACCATCTGGCGGTTTCTTGACCGGCCCCTATTTCTGCAAATGTCCCATAGATATCGGGATTTAGATTTATTCTAAGGGTCTTAGCCTTTATTGAAGGAATATTTTCAAAAGCCCGATCCTTTTTGAATACTGAAGCCATATATAGTTTGCTTTAAGCAAAGTTAACAAGATTGGCGTATCTATTAAATAAATAAGTTATAAATTTGAAATAAATAGATGACAGGTTGAAAATAACTTTTTTAGGCACTGGCACATCGCAGGGAATACCGGTTATTGGAAGTAATCATCCGGTCTGTTTAAGTAAAAATCCCAAGGATAAAAGACTTCGAGTTTCTGTTCTGATTTCATGGAAAAACTATAATTATGTAATTGATTGTGGTCCTGATTTCAGACAGCAGATGTTAACTAATAAAGTTACCAAATTAGATGGTATTCTCTTTACTCATGAACATGCAGATCATACGGCAGGTATAGATGATATTCGCCCTTTTTTCTTTAGGCAAGGTGATATTCCTGTTTTTGCACACGAAGATGTAATCTTATCATTAAAAAGGAGATTTGACTATATTTTTGCCGATGAGAACAGGTATCCCGGGGCTCCGGCGGTAAAGGTGAACCTGATACGGAATAATGAACCCTTCATAATCGGAGACCTTCCAGCAATACCAATTGAGACTTATCACAACCGGTTAAAGGTTTATGGCTATAGAATAGGTGACTTTGCCTATCTTACTGATGTTAAGACTATTTCTGATGAAGAAATAAATAAACTAAAAGGAGTTAAAGTACTGTCTTTAAATGCATTACGAATAGAACCACATCATTCTCACTTAAACCTCAAAGAAGCTCTTGAATTAGTAGATATAATTAAACCTGAAATAGCATATCTTTCTCATATAAGCCATTATTTGGGTTTTCATGATGAAGTGGAAGAAAAATTACCTAAAAATGTACATTTGGCATATGACAATCTTGTTGTCTCGGTTTGAGTTTCAAAATAATAATTTTAGTTAGTTTAATATCTTTAATTTTATGAAAAGTAGAATATTTATTTACCTGTTCATTTTTGCCGCTTTGTTATCGCTTTACTTATTTGTAAGCAGCAATACCATGTTAGAGAATAAGGATTTAAAAATTAAGAATCTGGAATCTGAAGTTAGCGTACTTCAGGATTCTGTTCAAAAATTACAACTTCAGGTTTTTGATATGCAATATTTTTCATTGCAAAATAATGATGATGCCCTGTCGTATTATGATCACCTTGGACTGGAAAACCCTTCTCGCTATATTTCAGATAAGTTATTGGAAACCAATGAGCAGAAAGGAGATAATCCATTGGTTCCGTATGAGGGAATGGAAAGTGATTTTAAGATCAATAAGATAAAAATACTGAATCATCAATGGATAATAGCAGATTTTTCAGATGGTAAATATTGGGGAGAACTACTTTTAAAATACGAGTTGAAGGATGATATGGGTGTTAATTTTACAATGATGGACCATCTTTTATATACGCGGAGTAATTAAATATTTTCTTCAAGCCATTTTCTAAAGGAGTAAAAGTTTTGGGGCGAAACCCCATGACCTACAGGAAATTCCTCATATTTATAATTAATCCCAAGCTTTTTTAAGAGAATAGGTGCTTTTTGAGCCCATTCCGGTGGGATTACCTGGTCTACCTGTCCGTGGGAAGCATAAATGTTAAGATTTTTATAGTCGTTTTGAGCGTAATTCTTTTCTAGGATATTCTCATCTATATAGCCACTTAGGGCCACCACATTTTTAACCTTATCCGGAAATGAAAGTGCAACGGCATAACTTAAAACTGTACCCTGACTAAAACCCAACAGAGTGACATTGTCTTTATCTAATTGATAGGCTTTACAGGCTTCCTCAATAAAACTAACAATTTTGTTTCTCGATGAAATTGCTTGTTTCTCATCACTCCATTTTCCAAATGATGCATCAAAGTTAATGGCATACCAGGCATTACCAAAGGGAGGTAAAGGATATGGCACTCTTGCAGAAATAATAAAACATTCTGAAGGTAATTCTGAAGCGAACGAAAACAAATCTTCTTCGTTGCTGCCGTATCCGTGAAAAAGAAAGATAACAGGTGGACGACCATTTTTTATTGAAGAAGGCCGAATTATATGATAAAGGGATAGGGGTATTGTTTCCATTCTATTGAATAAAGCTAAACCATTGCTGAAATGAGGCTCCCAGGATTGGAACAGGCTGTTTTTTATTATTCAAAGCTCCCATAAGACCATATATCCAGAGAACAAAATAAAATATATACAAACCTAGCCATACAAAAAAATTGAACCATTGACTTAAAAAAAGTGCACAGCCCATAAAAACCAGATGCAAACCAAATGCCTGCCTTGTATGAAATCTTGCAAATTCATTTTTTGGTTCCATATTCATGGTTATTGCTATTAAAGAACCAATAATAGTAAAATAGGCTATTATCGCTGTTGTTTTTCCTTTCGCTACCGAATCTTGTTCCAAAACCCTTTTTTTCTAATTAATACTTAAGTCATTATTGTTTCAGACTATGATTTGATTGTTTGCTATTATTCCGTAAATCTTACCTTTCATTTTTTCACCAAAAAACATACTGTTCTTTGAAGTTGAACTACAATGCTTTTTTGTATAAATAAACTCAGATTCAGGATTAAAAAGAGTAAGATTAGCCAAAGAACCTTTTTTAATAGTCACCGGACTTAATCCAAAACGTTCTCTTCCTTTAGATAAAAGGGTGATGGCCGTTTCTGTGTCGAATAACTCATTTAAAATACCAAACGCATTTTCAAGACCTATGGTGCCATAGGCAGCATTATCAAATTCTATACGTTTTTCTTCAATATCAATTGGTGTATGATCTGAGGTTACAAAATCTATAATGCCTTCTTTAAGGCCTTTTATCAAAGCACTTATATCTTTTTTCGTACGAAGTGGAGGTAAAACCTTGTAATTGCTATCAAAACTATCCAAAACATCGTCAGAAAACAGCAAATTATGTACAGCAACACTACAACTGATGTTAAGCCCCTTCCGTTTAGCTTCCCCAATAAGCCTAACGGACTTGCCCGTAGATATTGTTGGGATGTGGAGACAGCCTCCAGTGTATTCCAGAATAAAAAGGTCTCTGGCAATTTGAAGTTCTTCAGCCAGTGCAGGAATTCCCTTTAACCCAACCCTTGTAGACGAAATACCTTCATTAACAATACCCTGGCTCATTATTTGCTTATCCATTGGAAAAGAGCAAATTAACCCTTTAAAATCCTGGGAGTATTGTAAGGCTATCTTTAAAAGATTGGAATTTGCAATAGATCTCTTAAAATCATAGAATCCAACAGCCCCCGAATTCTGCATGTCATAAAGTTCAGCAAGATCATTACCTTCGCTAAGCACAGTAAGAGTCCCCAAAGGGTGTAATTTTGTCGGATGTTCTTTGGCGGCATTTTTAAGAAAAACAATTGCGCCACTGCTGTCGGGCAGAGGATATGTGTTAGGATTAAGAACAATATCGGTATAGCCACTTCTTGCTGCCACTGTGATTCCATTCTTAATGGTTTCACGTTCTTCGTACCCTGGCTCACCAAAACTTACACTGCTATCGAACCAACCGGCAGAGACATGCAAATTTTTTAATTTTAGTGTTTTTATATTCCCGGCAGGCTTAATCGATGTAGATATTTCTTCAATAGTCCCATTAAGAATAAGGATATCGCGTTTTTTTAAATGAAGTTTACTGTTGGTTTTGTCAACAATTGTGGCAGATTTTAGAAGTATGTTCATTTAAATATTTTTTGAATAAGAACTTCGGCCAGCATAAAAAGCAAAGCAAAAATAGTAAACCATTTCCATAGCTCAGTTACTCTGTTGTCTTTTTCCATGGTTTCAAAGACTTCGGTTAAATTATTTACGCTATTATTATTTAAAATGTCCAATTCAGCATAAATAGATTCGCTTTCTGTTCTGGGGTAATTAAAACTAATATTTTGAATAGGTCTGGAATCTTCACTAATCGTGTAAATACCATCTTTATTAGGATTGTAATTAAAGGTTAATACAGTTTTATTTGAAAAAGACTGTTGTTCGGGTATAAATTCATATTCTTTCCTGGTAACCTTTAGAATATTATCCTTTGCCCATTCCGCCTTAACATCTATTGTGGTAATTTGTCCCAGGGTATTATATAATTTAGGCGATTTAAGACTATTTGACCCAATACTATAAAATGTAGGGACAATAAGAGGAGAATTCTTAAAATTAGAATTTGTATTGTTGATAGCAGCTGTAAGCAAGTATATGCCATCCAGTCCTACAATGAAAGCAGATTTATCCTGTAACGAAAGTATTTTTGGAGCCGTGGTTCTGGTTTTGAAATAGCTTGTGACTCTTGGATATTGAAAATTACTTACTCTTTGGGCAAATACATTCTTATAAAGGGGATGATCAAAGTTAATTCCTGTGATGTTGCGTTCTTCATCAATTCTATTTATAAATGAAGTGGAATAATAATTACCGATGAAACTATTATAGCTTTCAATATTTGAATCAAAAGCAGGGATAATTATTAGATGACCACCTTTCTGAGTATAATCGCTTAAAGTATTTTTGAGTGATACAGGAATAGTTTTTAATTCATTTAAAACTATTAGGTTTTGCGACTCCAGTATGCTATAATTAAGATTATTCATTCGCACATCTGCAAATATGAATTCATCTTCGGTAAATATTCTTTTTAAAAACTCACTATCAGACTCGCTTACAGATAATACTTTGATTTTGTCCTTTTGATTAATATTAAAAAACAACTGATTATCATAAGGCAATCCAATATCTGATATTTCAATTTTTCCTATAATAACTTCGTTGGCAGGTAATGTAAATGTAACATTAGATTTTCTGTTCTTATCAAAAGTTGCTGCCGTTTTAGCAATTAATTTATCATCATTATATAAAGAAACAGGTATAGTTTCCAAAGCACTTGTTGTAGTTAAATTCACCGAAAGATCTATTGTGGTTGCATTTACCTCAGCGACATATGCCGAATCCAAAACACTATTGTCAAGATTTTCTGCCTTAACCCCAACCATAAATGTTTGGATATTTCGCAAAGTATCGGTTTCCTGCAAAGCGGTTCTGTTTTGAAAATCAGAGACTAGCACCAAATATTTAATGGATTTTTCATCTTCGCTAAAGAAATTTTTCCCTTTAAGAAGGATATCCTTAAATCCTAACTGATTATAAGTATAAGGCAGGTTCAAAAGCTCATTGCGAACATCCATCAAGTTGATGTTGCTAAAAACTTTATCATTAGTGAAAAGAGTAAAAGTATTATCCTTAGGAAGACCTTGTAATAACTTCTGAACTGCATCCTGGAGCAGCGTTCCATTCTCTGTTTTGGCCTGCATGCTAAATGAATTGTCCAGGTATATTACGGTTTCTTTGGCATATGAAGCAGACTCCTTAGCGAAATAGGGTTGTGAAAAAGCGAGGATAAGGCCTGATAGTAATAATAGACGGGAGAAAAGTAAAAGCCATTTTTTTATCGTACTGCTTTTGCGAGATTGGGAAACTACTTTTTGTAAAAGCTTTACGTTAGTGAATGGAGTTTTTTTAAATCTCCGAAGCTGAAAGAGGTGAATCAATATGGGAATTAGCAGCAGAAAAAAGGCCCAAAAGAGTTCCGGATATTTAAACAGCATTCCCAAATTTGATTTGACAAATATATAAAGTATTGAGAAGATATTGCCTAGTTATTATGACAAAATTCGGAAGTGAATCAAGTAGATTGAAAAATTGAAATTAATATCAATGCTGAGTCCACTCGAAAAAGATAATAAATGGTTGATTAAAAAAATTTAGTCTTTAACAAAAGAAAAAATAATCGACCATTGAGGATTGACCCAAATTTGAAAAGAAATTCGTGATCATTTTCTGAGCCTCTTCATTTGCAACTGTAACTATACTTTGTGGTTTTTCAAGTTTATGGAGATAATTAAAATGTCTCAATTCCTGTCCATAAATATTTTTACCTATTTTTTTTGGGTTATCGCATAACCAATAAAAAGGAATATTTTGCTGTAACAATTCTCTGGCAAGGCTTTTTCCTTTATCTCCGGCACCCCAAACGGTTAAAGGTCGTCTGTGATCATGGTGAAGCTTCAGAAAGTAATACAGTTTTAATTGTAAAAAATAATTCTGTGCATAGTGCTCACTGGTTCTTGAGGTTCGGGTGTCATAGTCACGCCATTTGTGCAAAATCTCATTACATGGAATACACTGCAAACCCCGCTCATAAAATCGAAACGTAAGATCATAATCTTCAGGGTATATATTGGGCTCAAAAGCACCACATTCTTCTAAATCTATTTTGTGGACCATCCAGCAAGGGGAGGGGATAACACATTCCTTATAGATCTCAGAGAAGTTTACTCCTTTGGCTGTAAGTTTGTTCAACCATTTTTCATATCGCATATAACCATTGCCGACTCCACGATCCGAAAAATAACGAACACCTCCTACTGCAATATGTCCTTTTCCATGTTTTTCTAATGATGAAGCCATGATTTCCAGCTTTTTGGAGTTCATAATATCATCAGAATCCATTCTTGTCAACAATTCACCGTTACTTAAATTATAAGCTGTCCTGAGTGCTGAAATTATACCATCTCCTTGATTGGAATGTACAATTATTCTGCTATCCCTTAATGAATATTCTTCAACCACAGCACGGCTGTTATCCACTGAATGGTCGTCTATAGCCAGGACCTCCCAGTTTTGGTAACTTTGAGATACAATAGAATCCATACATTCCTTCAGGTACATCGAAGTGTTTTTAAAAGGAATTAAAATGCTGATTAAATAATTGTTCATTAGCGTCTGGAGTATGTCCCTAAACCTTGAAATTTAGGTTTTACAATGTTGTAAAGGAAACATCATTTTTTACGTTGATTTTTATTTTTTTTGATGGGCATAATTCGTTGATATTCCTGAAACCTATGGACATAACCTACACTCAGCTCCGTAAAATTTGCCTGTCCAAGATTGGCATTAAGATGCGCTCCAAGGTATATATTATTTTTGGGTCTCTTGGTGGTATTTATAAAATACCATTTCAGCCCTAAACGAGAGGAAACCGTTCTTTTTAATCTGTAATAGCTATCTAATTCTCCTAAGACAATTATTTCTTCTCCTTGTGCATTGAAAATTGTATAGCCATCATTTAATTGCCAATCTATTTTATAAAACGGCTTATAAAAGTTTATTCCAATGTTTATTTCCGCCCCAACATGCCCCATTAGCAATTCGGCAACCCCTGAAATGCCAAAATTGCTAGCGTACAGTGTAGGATGTTCTCTTAGATAAGGATACAGATCCTGTACCAACTGCTCATTATTTACAATATAATCATGATAATGTTCATAAAATATGTAGTAAAGACCTACCCCAAATTTGAATGTCCGGTTTATTACCTTTCCTCCGGAAAGGGCCACAGAAATCACCTCTTTTTTATCATTAAAAATTGGAGAAAGAACGTTCTGGCCTATTCCTGCGCGAAGAGACCAATAATATTGGATACTCCTAAGATTATTTTCCCTTATTTCACTTTGATTCGTATCTTTTATTTCAGACCCTGCAGGTATTTTTACCATCACACTACCTACAACAGAATTGAGGCCCTGGTTAGGCAGTCGTG
>NZ_JBATGR010000067.1:0-1924 GCF_049665975.1 Eudoraea sp. | reverse complement strand
TTATTATTATATGTTAAAAATATAGAATTTATTATAATACATTCATGATATTGATCATATTATTTTTGCATTAGATATCCATCGGGAAACCTCTCCTGCAGTTAGAAAGTCATAAGGCGCACAGGCGCCATATTTATTCTTTTATCCTGCTAAACTTGTCATTTGGAGTTTGTCTTTTGGATTTTGATGGATTACAGCTACACTGTGATCCAGATCATTACCACTCCTGCAGTCCTGCCTGCCGCAGGCGGGTAGAAAACGCCCGGCGACTTACAGCGCCGGATATTTTTCATTTTCATTCCGAATGATGGATTAATTTTATGTCAACATTAATTTGAAATTGGAGATTGTTGACTAACTAAAACAAAAAAACCCTGTAAATCAACAGATTAACAAGGTTTTTTGTACTCGAGATGGGACTATAACCATAAAGTAAAAGTCTATTTATTTTCATTCAAGCTATAATTGCACAATTATAATGGTTTATATAATCCCACCTTTATCTGGACTTTGTAAACGATTAATCAACGCCTAAAGATGTCGCTTGAAATCCCGTATCTGTCCTAAAATTCGAACGACAAATATGCCCTTTTTAGTTGGTTCGTAAAAAATTGTGTGTGCCTTGTAATTATATCTTTTTAGTGGAGGTGCAAATTCAGAAGCGCTGCGACCAAGGTCGGGATTATCTGCAAGAGTCTGCAAAAATTGGTATAACTCGGTAATATAACTATGAGTCTGTGATTCTCCCCAGGTCTCTAAAGTATAATCTACTATATCATCGATATCGCTATCAGCTTTCGACGATAAATAATAACTAGGCATTCCTGTTACTTTTAGTTCTGTTCTTTTTGCGACTTTTGGCTGCTTCAACAATTTCATCAACAGACCTATTTCTAGAGCTCATGCCACTATCATAGCCTTCTTGTATAGCCGCTTTGGTAATTAAAAACTCCCTATTACGTTCCTCATCCAAGCGTATTAGATGCCTCATGTATTCGCTATCGTTCGCGAAACCACCATTTTCAATTTGTAGCTTTATCCATTGCTCTTGAGCTACTGTTATAGTCAATGATTTTCTAATTGTTGCCATAATTATAAGATTTAATTACATACAATATACGCAATATAACATATTATTAGCGTATAATTTGTTTAATTATTGTCAAACTACAAGTTTTAGGGGTCTGTAGCGAAGTAGTAATCAATCCCACGTTTAATTGAACTTCAAAACTTAATTCTGAAAGTCTAAAATATCGGTGGTTTGCTTTACCCCCCCTACTGGTTCGTACTAAACTCTTCTTATATTAATTTCATCTGCCTCTCAGGCAGCCGCCGTTCCCTTTTTATGACAGCAAAACAACAACATTCATCTTTGGACGACTGCATAATCGGACTCGTGTCTCGCTCCTTTTATAAGTCTTGCCAAACCTGAATATTGTACCGCATAAGGCAACAAAAAAGGTAATGTGACGGCTCTATGGGAAGTAAATCAAAAACCAATATTATGAAATCGTATGATATCATCAAAAAAAGGGAGCGGAAGAACCCCTAAGTTTCGGAAAAAAAACAAAAAAAGGAAAACGCTCTGGATATAATAAGTAAATCACCTCAAAACTGTGCGAATGGTTCAGATAGGAATTCATCTAACAATCCTTTTATTTTTTCGGATTTATCCACCTATGATTTTAATTTAAGCTAAAATAAATCGTATCTTTCTTCAGCTTATCAATAGCACATTTTTATTGTATCGTTATCCCAAGATTTGACTTTCCCTGATAACGATACCCATCTTAAAAAGGCATATAGGAATCTTGGATTCCACAAAAAAGCAATTGATCTTGGTCAAGTTGTTTGAAAATATTTGTTCGCTTTGCGAACGAAATAGGAGAAGCAAGAGGGTAACCTGCTGGCGCAAGGTTACGTT
>NZ_JBATGR010000066.1:0-17300 GCF_049665975.1 Eudoraea sp. | reverse complement strand
GATTTTTGCACCCCAATTATTTTTGCGTCAAACAAGACCATATCTAAACAGAAGAACGACCTCGGAATCGATATTAACTACAATGGCATTAAGGAAGTTTCAAGGGCCATAGCGGGAAAAGTTAATGTAATAAATGTTTGGAACGAGATGCCAAATATACAATATGGGAAAGCTACGGAAGAAAGTGGCGCCTATGCTTTAAAGTCACTTCGGGCTGCCGTTGATGCCTTAAAAAAGAATGAAATAGATTTACTTGTAACGGCTCCTATTAACAAAAACAATATACAAACCAAGGATTTTAACTTCCCTGGACATACAGATTATCTGGCGAGTGAACTGGAAGGAGAAAGTTTAATGTTTATGGTCACTGATACCTTAAGGATAGGATTGTTAACAGATCATCTGGCTGTAAAAGATGTACCTGAGGCCATTACACCTAAAGTTATACGCAATAAAATCCGGATCATGGAAGAGACATTAAGAATGGATTTTGGGATACGAAAACCAAAAATTGCTCTTTTGGGGATTAATCCTCATAGCGGAGATAACGGGGTCATCGGCAAAGAGGATGATGAAGTATTAAAGCCGGTTATTCGTGAATTATCAGATGAGGGACACTTGGTATATGGCCCTTATGCAGCGGACAGTTTTTTCGGATCTGAAGGATATAAGAGCTTTGATGCAATTCTGGCAGCGTATCACGATCAGGGTTTAATCCCATTTAAAACCCTCTCTTTTGGGAAGGGGGTCAATTTTACTGCTGGTCTTTCAAAAATACGTACATCTCCTTATCATGGTACGGCATACGAAATAGCAGGTAAAGGAGAAGCAGATCCGGGTTCATTTAAAGAAGCAGTTTTTATGGCAATAAATATTTTCAGGAAAAGGAAAGAGTTTCAAAAACTCATGAAAAATCCATTGCAAAAACAGAATATGAAACGAGCATGATATTAATATAACGTCATTAGTTTAAACATAATTCCTAAGAAATATATTTTCTTTTTAATTGGGGTTTTAGAAAAAAAAAGTATCTTTGCACGCCTTAAACTAGTGTATAAAGAGATGAAGAATAAGGAATACAGTATTCCTTTTGCAGGATTAAAACAAGGGAAACACAAGTTTGAATATCAAATAGACAATACGTTCTTTGAATCTTTTGATTACCATGAATTTAATGATGCGGAGATTAAACTTCACATTGTATTAGACAGGATGTCAACAGTTCTTGAGCTTGAAATGAAGACTAAGGGAACAGTAAATCTCTATTGCGATCTTACAAATGAACCCTATGATCAAAAAATAAAAGCTTCTTTGAAACTTTTGGTAAAGTTTGGGGCCGTTTACAATGACGAAGATGATGAGATACTCATTATTCCACATGGAGACCATCAGGTTAATATTTCGCAATACGTTTACGAAATGATAATATTGTCAGTACCTTCCAAACGTATACACCCGGGGGTATTAGACGGCACATTAGATTCCAAAGCACTTAAGAGGCTTGAAGAATTGCAACCAAAAGAGAACAAGAAAGACAAAAATAAAATAGATCCCAGATGGGAGGCATTAAAAAAATTACTAACGGATAAATAGATTACAAAATGGCACATCCTAAAAGGAAAATATCCAGAACAAGAAGAGATAAGAGAAGAACTCACTATAAGGCCATAGCGCCAACTCTTGCAAAGGATCCAACAACAGGAGAAATGCATCTTTATCACAGAGCTCATTGGCACGAAGGTAAATTGTATTACCGCGGACAAGTTCTAATTGATAAAACAGAAGAAGAAACAGTATAGCATACTCTTGCTATAATTTTAGACTCCCACTTATAATTAATGGGAGTTTTTTTATGGAGTAGACTAAAATCTTTAAAAATTACCTTTTTAGGCAAAAAGTCCTAAAAAATGACTATTTTTCACCAATTTTCGACCATTTTTTAGGGTTTCTTGATAAAACCAAACTTACTATGGGTAGAATAACAGCGGCAATTACAGCTGTAGGGGCTTATGTACCAGACTTCAGGTTAACCAATAAAATGTTGGAAACCATGGTTGATACCACAGACGAATGGATTACCACCAGAACAGGGATTAAGGAAAGAAGAATACTTAAAGATAAGGATAAAGGGACTTCTTACCTGGCTATTAAAGCGGCTGAAAATTTAATTAGTAAGTCTAATTTGGATCCTGCTGATATTGATTTGGTTATTGTTGGAACTGCAACACCAGATTTACCGGTTGCTTCAACATCCGCCTATGTTGCTTCACAAATTGGGGCTGTAAATGCCTTTTCCTTTGACATGCAGGCCGCCTGCTCAAACTTTTTATTTGGGATGTCTGCCGCAGCGCGCTATATAGAATCTGGCAAGTATAAAAAGGTCCTTCTGATAGGAGCAGATAAAATGTCTTCTATTCTTGATTACACTGAAAGAACCACCTGTATTATTTTTGGTGATGGGGCCGGAGCGGTTCTCTTTGAAGCCAATTCTGAGGGATTAGGATTGCAGGACGAATATTTGAGATCGGATGGTAAGGGAAGAGAGTTTTTAAAGATTGAAGCAGGGGGATCGTTAATGCCTTCTTCTGAAGAAACCGTCAAAAACAAAAAACATTATGTTTATCAGGACGGGAAATCGGTTTTTAAATTTGCTGTTTCAAATATGGCCGATGTGGCTGCCAAAATAATGGAACGTAATAATCTCACACATGATGATGTAGATTGGTTAATCCCGCATCAGGCGAACAAAAGAATTATAGACGCTACAGCAAACAGAATGGAATTGGAATCTTCCAAAGTGATGATGAATATTGATAAATATGGTAATACAACTTCGGCAACCTTACCATTACTGCTTTCTGATTACGAAAAGAAACTTAAAAAAGGGGATGATCTGGTATTTGCGGCTTTTGGCGGTGGATTCACCTGGGGATCCATATATTTAAAATGGGCATATAATAGCAATAACGAATAAAAATAGAATTCCATGGATATAAAAGAAATTCAAAGTCTAATTAAATTTGTAGCAAAATCGGGAGCGAGCGAAGTAAAGCTGGAAACCGATGATATTAAGATCACTATTAGAACTGGGGCCTTAAATCCTGCTCCGGAAACTACTACCTATTTACAGCAAATTCCGGTAGGGACAGCTCCGGTGGGACAATCCTTAACTCCTGCACCAACCGAAGGTGATGGTGCCTCTGGTGCAAATACAGATGCATCCAGCCCAGAAGAGGATTCCAGATATATTACTATTAAATCTCCCATTATAGGGACTTTTTATAGAAAACCATCTCCGGACAAACCTGCATTTGTTGAGGTTGGCGCCAATATAGCACAGGGTGATGTACTATGTGTAATTGAAGCAATGAAACTATTCAATGATATTGAATCTGAAGTTTCAGGTAAAATCATAAAAGTATTAGTTGAGGATTCTTCTCCGGTAGAATTTGACCAGCCATTGTTCCTGGTAGATCCCTCTTAATTTTATTTATAAGAACTTGTAATCAAAAACATTTTTAAGTATTTGAATCCGGGTTCTTGAGAATTCTATAGTAAAAGCTATGTTTAAAAAAATACTTATTGCAAATCGAGGTGAAATAGCCTTACGTATTATACGTACCTGCAAGGAAATGGGCATAAAAACCGTGGCTGTTTACTCCAAAGCAGATGAAGAGAGCTTACATGTCCGGTTTGCGGATGAGGCGGTTTGTATTGGCCCTGCACCCAGTAGCGAGTCCTATTTGAAAATACCCAATATAATTGCAGCAGCAGAAATCACGAATGCAGATGCAATTCATCCTGGCTATGGATTTTTATCAGAAAATTCTAAATTTTCTAGAATTTGTGCAGAGCATGAAATTAAATTTATTGGTGCATCCGGAGATCAGATTGATAAAATGGGCGATAAGGCTACGGCCAAAGAAACCATGAAATTGGCTGGGGTACCGGTAATTCCAGGTTCAGAAGGTTTGCTGAAAGATGTTAGGCATGCCAAAAAGGAAGCAAAGAAGATGGGATACCCCGTAATGCTAAAAGCTACTGCCGGTGGTGGTGGAAAAGGCATGAGGGCCGTTTGGAAGGAAGAGAATATTGAAGCGGCTTTTGAAAGTGCCGTGCAGGAGGCTACGGCCGCCTTTGGAAATGGCGCGATGTACATGGAAAAGCTTATTGAAGAACCCAGGCATATTGAAATTCAAGTTATAGGTGACCAATATGGGAATGCATGTCACCTTTCAGAACGAGATTGCTCAATCCAGCGCAGACATCAGAAACTCACGGAAGAAACCCCTTCCCCTTTTATGACAGATAACCTTAGGGAAGCTATGGGAAATGCTGCAGTAAAGGCGGCGGAGTTTATAAAATATGAAGGTGCCGGAACAGTAGAATTCTTGGTAGATAAGCACCGTGAATTTTATTTTATGGAAATGAATACACGTATTCAGGTAGAACATCCTATTACTGAACAGGTAGTGGATTATGACTTGATTAGGGAACAGATTCTCGTAGCTGGCGGAGTGCCTATTTCGGGCAAAAATTATGTCCCAAAACTTCATGCCATTGAATGCAGGATTAACGCAGAAGACCCCTATAATGATTTCAGGCCTTCACCTGGCAAAATAACTACATTACACACCCCTGGAGGTCATGGGGTTCGATTAGATACGCATGTTTACAGCGGATATACAATTGTTCCGAATTATGATTCCATGATTGCCAAGCTGATTACTTCAGCCCAGACCAGGGAAGAGGCAATAAATAAAATGAAACGAGCTTTGGACGAATTTGTAATTGAAGGAATAGCTACAACTATTCCGTTTCACAGGCAATTAATGGACCATCCGGATTACCTGGCGGGGAATTATACCACCAAATTCATGGAAGATTTTAAAATGGATCCTAAACCAGAAGAATAGAATATGAACTCCGGCAATCGTCGGAGTTTTTTATAAAACAATGAATCTTAGTTATTGGGAATATAAAACTTGGTTATCCAACATTGATTTTACTATTGTTGGAAGTGGTATTGTGGGGCTTAATTGCGCATATTATTTGAGCAAAAAATATCCAAAAGCAAAAATATTAATTCTTGAAAAAGGTACTTTACCCCAGGGTGCGAGTACAAAAAATGCGGGATTTGCATGTTTTGGGAGTATCTCAGAAATTGTTAGCGACCTTAAAACCCATTCTCAGCAAGAAGTGTTAGAACTGGTAAAAAGCAGATGGGAAGGGATTCAATTATTGCGCGCTACTTTGGGGGATTCCAAAATAGATTTTCAACAACATGGAGGGCATGAACTTTTTTTAAAAGAACACACCAAATTATTTAGCGACTGCTCCCAATCTCTCAGTACAATTAATAATTTGCTCAAGCCTGTTTATGGCGAAGATGCATATTATTTCCATCCAAACAATTTTAACTTTAATAAGATTCAGAATCAATATATCACCAGTAGGTTTGAAGCACAAATTAATACCGGAGCTATGATGAATGCTTTGCTTTCATTGGTCCTTAATGCTGGAGTAAATATATTAAATTCAATTACCCTTACCTCTTTTGATGACAGTCTTGGAAGCGTAAAGGTTTGTACCAACCAATTTGAATTTGAGACAAGAAAGCTTATAATCGCCACAAATGGATTTGCAGCTCAGCTTCTAAATGAAGATGTTAAACCCGCGAGGGCGCAGGTTTTGATAACAAAACCAATTAAAAATCTTCAGATTAAAGGTACTTTTCACCTCGATGAGGGATTTTATTACTTTAGAAATATTGATAATCGTATCCTTCTAGGCGGGGGTAGAAATCTGGATTTCAAAACGGAAGAAACATCAGAATTTGGAGAAACACAACTAATTCAGAATCGCCTGGACAGCATGTTACAAGAAATCATATTGCCTAACACAGATTTTGAAATTGAACGCAGATGGAGCGGAATTATGGGGATAGGTAATACAAAGAGACCAATTGTAAAGCAACTTTCGGATAACTTAATATGCGGAGTAAGGCTTGGAGGAATGGGGATTGCAATAGGTAGCCTGGTGGGAAAAAAATTAGCCGATTTGGCCTGATATGGAAATTTCAGTAACCATTAAGGACGAATTACGTAGATTTTGTGAATCATTTGCAGGGGATAGGATTCAACGCATCCAGAATAATATAAATAGCATCAACGATTCTCTAAAATCTGAGACAAAGAGTAGCGCTGGGGATAAACATGAAACGGGGAGGGCTATGATCCAACTTGAAAGGGAGAAGTTGGGGCATCAGCTATATGAAGCGGAAAAGATGAGACAGGCTTTAGCAGGGATTAGTAAACTGGCAAGCCACACAAATATTGGTCAGGGCAGTCTTGTGATTACCACAGAGGGGGTGTATTATATTTCAATTTCGGCGGGAGCCTTCAAAAAGGGCCCCACCCAAATATATTGTGTTTCTTCACTTAGTCCTATTGGAAAAAATTTATTGGGAAAATCTGTAGGGCATTGTTTTGATTTTAATCAAAAAACGATTTGTATTAAAAAGGTTCTTTAACCTTTTTAATAAAGGAATTCCTTAAAACTACTAAGAATAATATATTTTTCAATAAATTGTTCTATGCCACCGGCAACCTTTACATAATCCATATTAATATGAAAGTTTTTAGGGTATATAATGGGATTCTGATTGAAAAAAAAGGATTATTCTATCTTCTGGCAGGGGAAGATTGGGATTCGTTTATTAATGACGATAACCTTTTTACAAAGATTGAGCATCTGATTTCCGGGATGGATCCCGTACAAGATCCGGAAGCTTATGTAAAAAGAGGATTCCTTGCCCCCGCAGAAAAACAGGAGATCTGGGCTAGTGGAGTTACTTATTTCAATAGCAAACTAGGACGTGAGGAGGAATCAAGAGAAAAAGGAGGCAGTAATTTTTATGCCAGAGTATATGTTGCCGAACGGCCAGAATTATTCTTTAAGTCTATGGGCTACAGAGCGGTTGGTTCAGGAGGTAAAGTTAGGATAAGAAAAGATTCTACCTGGGATGTTCCGGAACCTGAGTTAACGCTTGTAATTAGTTCAACCGGTAAAATTATTGGATATACTATTGGGAATGATATGAGTTCCAGAAGTATTGAAGGAGAAAATCCTTTGTATTTACCCCAGGCAAAGACTTATGATGGTTCCGCAGCTATTGGTCCCTGTATTTTAGTCGTTGAGGGACCCCTTCCTAAATCAACAATAATACGGCTTGAAATAATCAGGGCTGGGAAACAGGTATTCACCGGTGAGATTGCGATTGATCAAATAAAACGCAAGTTTGAAGATTTGGTAAGTTACCTCTATGCAGAAAATTCTTTTCCCTTTGGCAGCCTTTTAATGACAGGAACCGGGATAGTACCGTCTGCTGATTTTACTTTGCAAAAAGATGATGAAATAAAAATTGAAATTGATGGAATTGGCACTTTAATAAATACTGTTGACCAATAATAAATTTATTCATCTTCCGGTTTTTTCCGGCTCGTTTTCTTCTTTGCTACTACTCTTTTACTTTTTAATCTTTTCTCTACTGAAGCTTTTGAAGGAGAAGTTTTTTTACGCTTTTTTGGAACTTTAAGCGCTTCCTCCAGTAGTTTTAGTAAACGGTCTTCTGCAATTTCCCGATTCTTATGTTGACTCCGTGATTCATCACATAGAACCCGGAGTTTATTTTCTGATGTAAGTCGTTTTTTGAGTTTTTTAAATAAGCGTTCTTTTTCAGATTGATTAAATGCTTTGGAACGCGCCAGGTTTAAAATAAGTTCTACTTTTGTGGATACTTTATTAACATGCTGGCCACCTGCACCACCGCTTCGGACGGCTCTGAACTTTAATTCCTGTAAAACCAAGTCTTTGTTCATCGTGCAAAGGTAGATTAGAGTTTTAACCGTTGGTTAATTGTTTCAATGGAAATATTGAGAAAAACTTCTGTTTCGATCTCTATATTCTGTTCTGAATTGAAATAGATTATTTGCTCTTCTGTAAATCCTTCAACCAGATAATGACTTCCCATCGGATAGGTTTTTTTTACAACCACAGGGAGACCGGAATTTCGGGATACCTTAAATTCATGCGCGTATACAATAATTTTTCGTTGGGTATCTGCGTATGATTTGATAATATTGATAGGAACCAAATTGGCTTCGCCAAAAAGAGAAGCAATATAAAGATTTCGGGGAGTCTTATATAATTTAAGAATTGGTTCCTGTGCTAATATCTGCGTATCCTTTAGTACGAGTACGTTATCTGCAAATGGCAGTATATCATTGTGGTCATGAGTGGCGGTTAAGCAAGTTATCTTCTCTTCCTTCAGATAGTTAAACAGATTTCTTCTTAAGCTGTTTTTTCTGAAATTATCTATATGACTAAATGGTTCATCCAGTAGCAATACCTCAGGTTTCTGGGCTAAAGCCCTCGCCAGGGCAACGCGTTGTTGCTGTCCAATACTAAGATTCTTTACTTTGGTTTTTGCAAACCTTTTCATTTCTATAATATCAAGCAACTCTTCAGTACGTTCTTTTAGTTCTTTGGGATAAAATACGGAAAGAAATTCAGAAATATTTTCAGCCACGGTAGTAACCCCCATAAGGTCGAACCCCTGCGACATATACTTCATGTAGGACTCTCCGGGGACAAGATTATATTGCGGCCCCTTAATTTGTTTTTTCCCCCAATAAAGTTCTCCCTGAGCCGGTTGAAGAGATCCGTAAATTAGCTTTAATAAGGTGCTTTTACCACATCCGCTTTCACCCATTATTCCCAGATGTTCTCCTCTATCAACAGAGAAACTAATATCATCCAGTACAGAATCCTTGTCATAGGCAAAAGATAGACCGGTTATTTTTAACATGACTTTTATCTTAAACGACTTCTAATAAAAAATCCGTTTCCACAGAAACGGATTTTGCTCTGAATTATTGATAGTTACTCCTTAAATTCCTTTATCACGGCCTTATTTGGCAGCTCCTTATAGTTCATATTATAAAAAGTAAATGCAAAAATATCGGCATATTGTTCAATTATTTTACTCACAGGGGTCCCTGCTCCATGCCCTGCATTAGTTTCAATCCGAATAAGAGTAGGGTTAGAACCAGATTGCTTCTCCTGAAGTTCGGCTGCAAATTTAAAGCTATGGGCGGGTACAACCCGATCATCATGGTCTCCTGTTGTAATCAAGGTGGCAGGATATTCGACTCCTTCTTTTACATTGTGAATGGGGGAATAAGCTTTCAGGTATTGAAACATTTCTTCACTATCTTCAGAAGTACCATAATCATAGTGCCATCCTGCTCCTGCAGTGAACGTATGATAACGCAGCATGTCCAGAACACCTACAGCCGGTAGCGCCACTTTCATGAGTTCAGGTCTTTGAGTCATCGTAGCCCCCACTAAAAGACCACCATTAGAACCCCCTCTTATTGCCAGGTTTTCCGATGAGGTATATTTATTCTCTATAAGGTACTCTGCCGCAGCTATAAAATCGTCAAATACATTTTGCTTTTTGGTTTTTATACCAGAATTGTGCCATTTTTTTCCATATTCTCCACCACCCCTCAAATTAGGTACTGCATAAACACCTCCTTGTTCCATCCAAACGGCATTGACAATACTGAAAGAAGGGGTAAGACTAATATTGAACCCGCCATAACCATAAAGTATAGTAGGGTTTTTGGAATTAAGTTTTAGTCCCTTTTTATAGGTTATAATCATTGGGATTTCTGTTCCATCTTTGGAGGTGTAAAACACCTGCTTAGACTCATAATCATCTGAATTGAAATCAATTTCCGGTGTCCAGTGGGGGACATAATTACCTGTTTCAACGTTGTATTTATAAGAGGAACCCGGAGTATAATAATTAGTAAATGAAAAGTAAAATTCTTTTTCTTCTTTTTTACCACCAAAACCGCTTGCACTACCTATACCGGGAAGCTCTATTTCACGTATAAGTTTACCCTCATAGTCATATTGAAAAACTTTGGATATCGCATCTATCATATACTCTGCAAAGAAGTAACCCCCGCCGGTATTTGGGCTAAGAACATTCTCCGTTTCAGGAATAAATTCTTCCCAGTTTTCTTGACCTGGGTCTGAAGCATCTACAGTTATGATCTTCTTATTAGGAGCATTTAAATTGGTAACCAGGTAAAGCTTAGAACCTACATTTTCAAGGACATTGGTATCTGAATCTTCGTGATCTAATAGAGTTACCAGCTTACTGTCTGGCTTTTTCAAATCTTTTAAATAAAGCTTATTACCCGAGGTAGAATTTGCAGCTGAAATAAGGAGATAATTATTATCCTCAGTCACACTTGCACCTATATATCTGTGTTTTTCTTCAGGAACACCCCCAAAAATTAAAGCATCATCACTTTGCGGAGTGCCCAGTTTATGATAATATAGTTTATGTTGGTCTGTCTTATCAGAGAGTTCACTGCCTTTAGGTTTGTCATAGCTTGAATAATATAAACCTTCATTCCCAAACCAGGAAAGGCCGCTAAATTTTACATCATTGAGGGTGTCTTCAACAATAGTCTTCTCTTCGGTCTCTATAACAATTACCTTCCTCCAGTCACTACCTCCCTCGGAAATGGAGTAGGCAGCCATAGAACCATCTTTTGTAAAACTCAACCCCATTAATGAAGTAGTTCCATCTTCTGAAAAACTATTTGGGTCTAAAAAAACTTCGGCTTCCTGATTCTCCTTTTGACGATATACTACATATTGGTTTTGCAAACCATCGTTTTTATAAAAGTAGGTATATTCACCCTCTTTAAAAGGGGAACTAAGTTTCTCATAGTTCCATAGTTGCTCTAATCTGTTCTTCAGATCTTTCCTGAACGGTATTTTATCCAAATAGCCAAAAGTGACAGCGTTTTCTTGTTTAACCCATTTTTCCGTTTCTTCGCTACGGTCATCTTCTAACCAGCGATAGGGATCGTTGACTGTAGTCCCAAAATAATTGTCAACGGTATCTGCTTTTTTGGTCAATGGATAATTCACGGTAATGCTGTCTTTTTTTTCTGAATTTTTGCAAGAAGCGTTAATCAAAATTAGAAGTAATAGTATTCCAAAATTTCTCATCAGGCATAATTTTTTAAGGGCTAAAAATACCATAAAAAAACCTTTTATTTCTATTGCATTAATGGTTTAACAAATTTTATGATAGGGCTATCAGAGAAGTTTATTGTCCACCAGGTATTCAGCTATTTGAATGGCATTGGTAGCAGCACCTTTTCTGAGATTATCGGCAACTATCCACATGTTTAGAGTATTTCGCTGCGTTTCATCTCTTCGTATTCGTCCTACAAAAACATCGTCTTTGTCATGAGCATAAACCGGCATTGGATAAGTGTTGGTATCCGGATTGTCCTGTACAACGACTCCCGGAGTATTGTTCAGAATTCTTCTTATTTCATTTAGTTCAAAGTCAGATTCAAATTCAACGTTCACGGATTCAGAATGACCTCCAGCAGTAGGAATGCGCACGGCGGTTGCTGAAATAGAAAATGTACGGTCGTCTAGTATCTTTTGAGGTTCCCTGGCCAACTTCATTTCTTCTTTGGTATACCCATTTTCCATAAAAACGTCACAATGGGGCAGGGCATTCCTGTTGATAGGATATGGATATGCCATTTCACCTTGTATTCCGGCCATTTCATTCTCTAACTGTTTAACAGCTTTTACCCCGGTTCCCGAAACGGATTGATAGGTTGAAACGACCACCCGCCTCATTTTATATTTTGCATGTAAGGGAGCCAGTACCATAACAAGTTGAATAGTAGAACAATTTGGATTGGCAATTATTTTATCTTCTTTGGTTAATTTATTTGCATTGATTTCCGGAACAACCAATTTTTTTTCAGGATCCATACGCCAGGCCGACGAATTATCAATTACCGTGGTGCCAGCTGATGCAAATTTTGGCGCCCATTTTAGTGATGTATCCCCGCCGGCAGAAAAAATGGCCAAATCCGGACGTGCAGCTACGGCTTCAGCAAGGCCTATTACACTTATGGATTGCCCGTTATAGGACATCTTTTTTCCTACAGAGCGCTCAGAAGCGACCAATAATAGTTCAGTAATTGGAAAATCTCGCTCCTTTAGCACTTTCAGCATTACTTCGCCAACCATTCCGGTTGCGCCTACTACAGCTACCTTCATGTTTTTACTATTTAGAGCTCAAAGGTATTGTAACCAATGTTGATGAACAAGACTTTTTATTAGATTTATAGAATTATAACAAATTGTTATAATTAGAACACATATAAAAAATAGCCACCAATTTATTTTGCGAAATCTAATTGGTGGCCTTTAATTTAGTAATGTAGCGGTAACTCCCTTAAAAGGAGTTTTATTTCTTCTTATTTTTTTAATAAATCTCTTATTTGTGTTAATAGTTCTTCCTGACTTGGACCAGAGGGTGCAGGTGGTGCAGGTGGCGTTTTTGTTTTGTTATAAGCCTTAACAATAAGAAACATTACAAATCCTACAATTAAAAGATTAACAATGGTGTTTACCCATGCGCCCCATCGAACTGCATTTTCTGCTACATAGCCAGCTTCTCCTTCAGTCCCTGAGGTTTCTGTGAGGACATATTTTAAATTGGCAAAATCTACACCTCCGGCAAATTCACCTACAATTGGCATAATAATGTCGGCTACGAAGCCATTAATAACAAGGCCTATGGCCCCGGCCATAATTACAGCAACTGCAAAATCAATTACATTGCCAGTCATAATAAAATTTTTAAATTCTTTTAACATTACGTTAGTTTTTAAATGGTTAGATAATAAATGCGACGTAAGATACTCAAATTAATTGTTCTTAACAATATGTTAAATAGCATATCAAACTCCCGTAACTACCCTTTTAACTCTGTGAGATATACCGCTTAGAATTTCATAGGAAATTGTGTTTACTTGGGCTGCAAAAATCTCTGCGGAATGTCCTTTTCCAAAAACAATTACCTCATCACCTTCCTTGCAATCAATGCCCGTTACGTCTATCATGATCATATCCATACAAACATTTCCAATAATTGGTGCCTCCATATTATTCACTAAAACCGAAGCTTTTCCATTACCATATTGCCTTCCTATTCCGTCAGCATGCCCAAGAGGCAGAGTTGCAGTTTTTTTGGTGCCCCCGGCAATAAAAGCTCTATTGTAACCCACACTTTCATTAGGTTCTATCTTGTGTATCTGCGAGATTATTGTTTTTAATGTAGCCACAGGTCGCAACTTGGCATCATACCTGACTTCATTTCCATATCCGTAAAGGCCAATACCGCTTCGCACCATTTGGAATTGTGCTTCAGGATAATTGAATATTCCAGAGGTATTGAGAATATGCATAAATGGCCTAATTTTTAATTTGGAAGTAAATTTCTCGGCAATCTTTTCAAAGGATTTAATTTGATTTTGGCTGAATTCTTCTTCAGACTTGTCTTCAGAGGCCGCTAAATGAGAAAATATTGATTTTATTTTCAATTCTTTTCTATCCTCAACTTGCCCGGCAATATAATCTATATCATTTTCCGAAAATCCAAGCCTGTTGAGGCCTGTGTTGAATTTTAAATGTACGGGATAGGCTTTTTGTTTTTCTGTCTTAGAAGTTTTAAGAAATTCACGGAGCACTCTGGGGGAATATAAACTGGGTTCCAGACAATTTTTAATAACCATTGTATAATTGGAAGGTTGCGCATGCAATACAAGTATTGGTGTTTTTATTCCTGCCTCCCTCAAAACCCTTCCTTCATGAGCATAAGCCACCGCTATATAATCTACTCCTAGTTTCTCCAGTTTTTTTGCAATGATCACGGAATCACTTCCATAGGCAAAAGCCTTAACCACAGCTAAAAACATGGTTGAAGGATGTATTTTGCTTCTTAAATAATTGTAATTATGTTCTAAAGCCTCAAGATCCAACTCAAGTATAGTCTCTTTAACTTTAGGCATTGGCATCTTTTTTACTTTTCTTTATCTCCTCAGCTTCTACCTTCATTTTGTTAATTTTTTCTTTGAGCATAGCTTTGTAGAATGCCGCACGGCTTAAAGGTTCGTATTCTTCTGTTTCTCCCAATAGCACCAATTTATCATTATTAGATTTTCTAAAACTATAATTAGCAAGATTGCCGGTACGTGTGCAAATAGCATGAACTTTGGTTACGTATTCCGCAGTAGCCATTAGAGCGGGCATTGGCCCGAAAGGATTTCCTTTAAAATCCATATCAAGTCCGGCAACAACAACACGTATCCCCATATTTGCGAGATCATTGCAAACAGTCACAATTTCATCATCAAAGAATTGGGCTTCATCTATTCCAACCACATCACAGTCGTCTGCCAGAAGTCGGATATTTGCGGCCGCAGGAACAGGGGTGGAACGAATTTCATTTTCATCATGAGAGACTACTTTCTCTTCATGATATCTGGTATCTACAATAGGCTTAAATATTTCTACCTTTTGCTTTGCAAACTGGGCTCGTTTAAGCCTGCGAATCAACTCTTCCGTTTTTCCTGAAAACATTGAGCCGGAGATAACCTCTATCCAACCGAATTGTTCCTTATGATTAACAGTGTTTTCGAGAAACATTTTGTAATTTTAAGGCAAAGTAAGGGGTTTATACCCTTTATTTATAATTATGAAATATAAAAGTATTAAAAAAGATAGACCTTTACTGTTTAGTCTAAATAAAAAGAAATGAAGCGAAAACTGAAAGAGGAATTAATTAAGATGTCCACAGATATAATTACCTCAAGGGGTCTTACAGAAATGGAGATACCTGAATTATATGAAGCTGCGAGAACTCTATACGAAAAATTGGCCGTTCTTAAGTTCATTGATGAAAAACTCAACGATATTGAAATAGATGTATCCAAAAATGTATTGGCATCCAAGTTTGAAAAAATGGCGAATGCCGTTTTGAATGAAAGTAAATTGGTTCCCGAAAATAATCCTCACGAAGAAGATATTATTACTCAGGGAATTGATACGATAAAGGGTATGGTATCTGAAATGCCAAACAGCGAAGAAAATGACAGGCTTTTTGCAGAATTTGTGGCAAAACCTGAGACCCCAAAGACCGATAATAACAAAACCTCAGCACATATTTCTCCAGAAACAAAAGAAGCTTCCAGGCCCAAATCCTTGAATGACAAACTCACAAACAAGGAAATAACTGTAGGTTTAAACGATAGATTGGCTTTTGTTAAACATCTTTTTAATGATAGCACAGAGGACTTCAACAGGGTAATTTCCCAACTGAACACCATTGATTCTCATGAACGTTCTACGGCCTTCATTGAAAACATGGTTAAACCAGATTACAATCTATGGGCAGGAAAGGAAGAATATGAAACCAGGTTTCTTGCTCTTATTGAGCGTAGATTCTCATAAGTTCTAATACCGGGATTATTTCAATTATAAGAAATGTATATTGCTCATACTTCCTCAAAAAGAAGGTAAGATCTTAAAACAGTGCTAACAGGCAAGTTATTTATTGTTCCAACACCTATTGGAAATTTGGAGGATATTACCTTAAGAGCAATTAAAGTTCTTAAGGAGGTAAACCTGATATTGGCAGAAGATACTCGCACAAGCAATAAACTTTTACAGCACTATAATATAAACACTCCAATGCTGAGCCATCATATGCATAATGAACATAAATCGTTAGATGGTATTGTACGAAGACTTAAAAGTGGAGAGCAAATTGCACTTATTTCTGATGCCGGTACTCCCGCTATTTCCGATCCGGGGTTTTTACTAAGTCGGGCTTGTGTTGAACACGGAATCGAAATTGAATGTCTTCCGGGAGCAACTGCTTTTGTTCCTGCACTGGTTAATAGCGCACTTCCCAACGATCGATTTATCTTTGAAGGTTTCCTGCCAATTAAAAAAGGCAGACAAACCCGATTAAATGATTTGGCAGAAGAAACCCGAACTATGGTTTTCTATGAGTCTCCACATAAGCTTCTAAAGACTTTATCACAATTTGTAAGCTGTTTTGGGCCTGAACGGCCAATATCCGTTTCCAGGGAACTTACTAAAATGTATGAAGAAACCATTAGAGGCAATATATCAGAGGTCTTAGAACATTTTGAAAGCAAAACACCAAAAGGAGAATTTGTAATCGTTGTTGCCGGTAAAAAATAACAATAATCTTGCCCGGATCTGATTATAAGAATAACAAATTTGATGCAAGTAATGCAGGTTAATTATGTTTCCCCTTTTCCCATCCGTATTTACCCAAATAAAGCTCCCCACTTTCTACAGCTCCATCCTCAATAGTTGTTCCCATAGAATCGTTCCAACGATTCAGGTAACCAAAAAGAGAAATTACTCCCAGCATTTCAACAATCTCACCTTCATTCCAATACTTATACAATTCATTCTTGATGGTTCGATCTACCGCATTAGGAACCTGTGAAGCGGCCAGGGAAAAATCCAGAGCAGCTCGTTCAGCTTCCGAAAAGGCAGGATGAGTTCTGTACTCCCAAATATTATCCAATTGTTCCTGCCCCGCACCATAACGTTCTGCAGCTCTTATGGCATGGGCCTGACAATAACGACAACCAGTTGCATTACTGCTTACCCATGCAATCATTCTTTTGAGAGCAGAGGTCACCTTTCCTTCATTGGCCATAACCGCCTTGTTAAGGTTAATAAAAGCCTTCGATATTGCAGGTCTGTGTTGCATGGTTAGTACAGAATTTGGACAAAACCCAAGGGTTTCATTGAAGAATTCTGCTAATTCTTTAGTTTGCTGATCATGATTAGGATTAAGAGGTTGTACAAGTGGCATAGTGGTGGTATTTTTGTATTCCACAAGAAACGAAAAATTATGAGCACAACAAATCAAATTACAACCAAATGGTTAGGCAATATGGCCTTTGAAAGTACTAATCCCTCCGGATTAAATTTAAGAATAGATGCCGGTCCTGATGATGGAGGAGAGGGCAATGGCCTTAAACCTAAAGCTCTTATGCTTTCAGCTTTAGCAGGTTGTTCGGGTCTTGATGTAGCTATGCTTATAAAAAAAATGAAACTAGATGTGGCGAACTTTAGAATAGAGACCATTGCTAATTTAACGGATGAACACCCCAAATACTATGATTCCGTTACTGTAGAATATCATTTTTGGGGAGGTAATCTGGATGAAAAAAAATTGCAAAGAGCCATAGATCTTTCTGTTGAAAAGTATTGTGGTGTAATGGAAATGTTCAGAAGGTTTGCAAAGCTTGAAATAAAAACAATATTCCATAAAGATTGACACCCAT
>NZ_JBATGR010000065.1:0-2192 GCF_049665975.1 Eudoraea sp. | reverse complement strand
TTAGTCGCCCTAAGTTGTAAGGGCCAAAGCCCTGAACAGCAAAAAATGATGGAAGATATGGAGAAAAAGGGCATGGAGGCCAAGCGGCAATACGACAGTGTAATGAATTCCCCTCAGGTGAAAAAGATTATGCAACAGACAGAAGCAATGGAGGCCCAGGCTAAAATAGACAGGGATAAACGCAATGCTGAAAAACAGAAAAAGATCCAGAAACCCAATAATCCAAAAAGTGATTTAGAGGACTATATAATAAGCAGTAGCAATACTAAAAAATTTGATAATTGGATTTATGGAGAAGCCAAAATTGTTTTGGTCACATGGGGGCCATCTTCAAAGGTTGTAAAACATAATTTAGGCACCATTTCTTCAGAAGGTAGTTTTGATATACAACTGCCAGAAATGATTTATACAAAGGCGAACACCACAAAGAAAAACAGGTGGCTTAGTTGTGGCTATTTTGGGGACAAGGGTACTATCAACTATAGTAATTCAAATTCAGGTACTGTAATGCCTAGCATCCAAATTGAGAAAAACGATAAACTTATTGGCAGGCTAAACATTGCTTCTGCTTTTGAATTAATAGATGGATGGAACCCTATGTTGCATGCTTATCATGATATTCCCGGTTATCGGTTAGAATGGTACTATGTAAATGGAGAAACTTCTGCTAAAGGCCAGTGTATTCAGGAAAACAGGCATGGAGACGGCAAAGACTTTGATTTAACCAAAGAATACGATTTATATTTAAAACAAGGATGGAATTTGGTAAAGACAGCGTATTATGGTGAACGCATTTTAATAGATTGGGGAGAAGGGCAGCACAACAAGCATTCCTATTATAAGGAAGAAAAAATCACGGTAGTTAATACTATACCAGATGATGCCAAATGGGTTTTCAGTAAGTCTTCTATATAATTAAAAACAAAAACAAAATGACACCTCAAAGAATAAAAGCCAGTAACCTTTTGTTTTTAGCTATGATGGCTACGGTTATCGCCATGTTTGTCACAGCCTTAGTTTCATGCAAGGGAGAGACAAAATTTAATACGGATAAAGCTTATGATGGTAAAATTGAAACCTATTCAGATGCTTTAAATGGTAAAGTGGAAGCCGTTATTGGTGATACACAACTTTTGATTACTGAGTTTAATACCAAAAACAGTACTTCCGTGGTCTTTCTAGAAGATGGGCTACAGTTCAAGATCTTGGATAATAGCAATAGATCGGTATTAGTGAATATGTATGCACCCGGGCTTCTGGATAAGATCCCTTTTACTATAAATAGCATTATTGAATCGCTCTCTGCCGAAGAAGCAAATAATAGTAAAACAAAAAGTAAATTGGAAATCTTATTGCCAGGAAAAAAAGCTTCAATGGAAGATATAAAAATGCTATATAAGGGAAGTATGACTTTAACAGAAGCGTCTGACCATAAAATTGTTGTTGCCTTCAAAGGCTCAGGGGTAAATGGGAACACTGAAGTTAGTAAGCGGGATGAAAATCAATTCCCTATGGAAGGTGTCATTGAAATCAACAATTTTGAGATTTATGATATGCGAAATTGAATCATAGGACATCGGAATGACAAAATCAGAAAATTAAAAACGGATTTCTAACACTAAATAACCCAAAAGCGGGGGTTTAAATAACCAAAGTTTGATTTTACTTTCTTTAATAAACCAAGAAGTATGTTTTTTTATACTTTTTGGTTTAATTTTTGTTGCCCCATAATGACATAATTTTATACAAAAACTCACTTTTCTAAAAAGGCAGCAAACATCACTGGCGAACCTAGATTTCAACATACGGTGTTAAAAACTTTGGGTAGTATTTAATAAAACCTCCTTTACAATTTGATAACATTTTTGAATCTTTGTTAGCCCCAACACTTTGGAAATTCCATTCTACACTAACACTAATAAAAATAAAAAAATGACTGCAGCCTTTGAGCCAATTTTACAGGAAAACGACGATAGATTTGTGATATTTCCCATACAACACCATGATTTATGGGAATGGTACAAAAAATGTGAGGCCTGTTTTTGGACTGCTGAGGAAATAGACCTTCAAGAAGACTTAACGGACTGGAACAATAAACTAAGTGATGATGAGAAGTATTTCGTGAAGCATATCCTGGCATTTTTTGCAGCTTCAGACGGAATTGTAAATGAAAACCTTGCGGAGAATTTTGT
>NZ_JBATGR010000064.1:0-10771 GCF_049665975.1 Eudoraea sp. | reverse complement strand
GTGCATTTTGGAGATTTCTTTTTTTATATTCAGTACCATTTTAACTTTTGAAAAAAGCACTCCAAAATCTTTTATTGCAAAGTCCGAACGTTCGGCAAGACTAACATAGAAGGAAACCTGGTAAGTTTTACCTTTCTCCAAGGTTTGAGTAAGCGGCACCTGTATATATTCCCGATAATCATCCGGGGCATAAAGATAAAGACCGGCATAACCCTTGCCAAAATCTGAGGGTTGTGTCCCATTAAAATTTTCAGGGGTCCCCATTATCGTGCTGCAATCGTTAAAATAATCTGTAGATCCTTTTGTGGGTGTGCTCCAATGAGTGACATCAGTTTCAAAATTACCGAGACGTGCAGGGCATTCATCATACTGCTCAAAACTTGGATTTTGTATCAGGTTTTGAGACAGAAGGGTTGTAATACACCAAAAGAAGGTGAACAACAAGCTATATGTACACTTTACATCCAAAATAATAAGGGGCTAGTACTTCACTCTAAATTAGGAATTAATCTTCGGGCGTAAAGTTAATGCCGTTAAACAGTGGCTTTTACAGATGATTGAGCTAAAATTTAACTTTATTAGTTAGAAAGCCGTCTAAAAATCAAATTTATAGGATACCCCTGCCAATACCTGGAAGCTTTGTACTCTAAAATTGGCCCAGCGTTGGTACGCATTATTAGCGATATTATTTGCTTTGGCAAAAATAGTAAGCTGTTCATTGAAATGATATCCCACATGTGCATTTGCATCAAAAAAACTATCTAAAGTAATCACTGTGGAAGGGAAATCTGCAGGCAGAACATTTTCTACCACCTGCGCACTTAAATCCTGACGTTCGCCTACATAAAATAAATTAGCCCCCAGGAACCATTTTTCCCCTATCTGGTAATCTAAAAGCAATGACCCTTTAACATCAGGAAGGTTCCATGCAGGATTATCAGTCTCCGTGTTGTAATCAAATATTTCTACGTTTACTCCAAGTGTGAAATCTCTGTTTATATCCACATTCAATTCGGCAAACAATCCGAGGGTTTTAATATCATCATAAAATACTTCGAACGAATTTCCATAATAATATCCTTTTTCATCATCCCTAAAATCATTTTGAGGATTTAATTTATATAGGGGTTTTCTGTTTTCAGCTCTATAAAATGCTTTTACGTTATAGCTCAGACTAGAAATTAATTGACCTTTTATACCCAGGAATCCATTATACTGCCTGTCTGTAGGCACTATAGTTAAGGTAGGTGATACAAATGGGTTTTCTCCAACAAAACTATAATAAGAATTTTGATCTAGACCCCCTACTATACCTCCATAGGCAATAACCGTATCATCTAATAACCTGTAAGACGCTGTTATTTCCGGATAAATATAAAAATTACTATCACTAACCTCCGTATCCAGTCCATATACAAATGAGGCTCCCAAATTTAAGATGTATTTATCCCCGGATAATACCAAATTTGGATTTGCACCAATTTGCATTTGGCCGTAATCTATACCTTGTGTGTTCGTTGAGCTATTTATACTGGCATTTTTAAAATTCCCTCCTACATAGTCAAAATTGACTTTTAAAGTCACTAATTCTGACGAGACAGGGAATTGAAATTCTGGTTTTATCAAAAATCTATTTTCGCCAGAATCCACCGCATCCCAAAATCTTCGATACAACACTTCTCCTCCCGAAAAAACAGACTCCTCCATCTGGAGCTCCGCACCAGCTTCAAGGCCAAAATAATTTTGGGTTTCATTGATTGTACTAATTGTGGGTTCATCAAAAACCCCTTCAGGAAGTCCATACCAATTGTATTTCTGATGTTGAAATCCAATATCAGCACGCCAATTCAAATCTCTTTCTTTTTGGTTATAAGAAGCATTCAATTTTGTATTGTAAAAATCGGTATCGAGTAAAACATCTTCCAGGTCTCCGCGTGCGGAATGATGATTAAGTCCAAAATCTATTCTTTTATTGCCCCTGTCTATGTCTCTACTGGTATAAAAATCTGCGAGGGCATTGCTAAAATTACCAAGGCTGACAGAAGCATAGGAATTATATAGTTTTTCCGGTTTGGCTTTTTGCACAACAGAAGCCCTACCCTTGGCTGGCGTAAAGGTCGAAGCTACGGGTATTGAGTAAATACTGTACTCAATCTTCTTTTTTTGAAGTACAATAGAATCATTGAGATTTGGAATTGATTTCACCTTGAAAGCATCTGAAACTGTAGGTGAATATGGTCTTACTACCGTAACAGTTTCCGTTCCAATATCTTTTTCGTCTTGTGCCGATAAGAGCTGCACTATACCTATTAAAGCAATTATCGTAACTTTTAGTTCCCTCTGCATAATGTGTTCTTATCTATTTAATTTCCCTCCGGAACAATGGATGAATTTCGTTGTGCTTCCTTAGATTTTATAATAGCTAATTCTCCTTCCGCATCAGCAACGATCTGATCATAATCACCAAAATTTGCAATTACACTTTCCAGAATATATGTTGCCTGATATGCATCATCCAGGGCATAATAATTCTTTGCCATGAGAATTAGACCTTTACCGCCCCATTCCTTATAGCTGGAATAATCTCTCGCCAATTTTTGAACCGAAGTATTGGAAGCCTCAAAAGACGCTGCCTTTTGTTTAAAGTATGCATCATAATACCAAGCTTCTGCCGCCAACCCTCCACTTGCTATCTTTAAAACTTCAGAATAAGCCTTCTCTGCTCTTTCTTCATTACCAGTTGCTATAGCGGATCTTGCGATCATTATTTGTGCATCACTCTTAATTCTATCATCAATATTGTCTGTTTCCAGAACTTTTTCGGCGTAAGCTATAGTCTGGTCATAATTCTTTTGCTCATAGTAGCCTTTCATTAGGTTAGATTGTGCAAATGTTCTGTTCTGTTGGATATCCGCGATTAATTCTAATCTCTGAAGGAAAGGAAGTGCCGAGGCATAGTCTTTTTTTCCTATATAAATTTCACAGACCCTGGTAAGGGCTTGTTCTGAATATTCACTAGCACCACTGTTAGCAACAAAGGTATAACCGGGAAGTGCCTGGTCTTTATCGCCCTTCGCAAAATATAATTGTGCAAGCTTAAAGTTGGCATTTATTGCATGTAAGCCATTTGGGAAGTCCCTGATATAGTTTTCATATCCTTTAATAGCAGCTTCTTTTTTACCCTGAAGGTTTTGCTTCTCAGCAGATTCATAACTCGCGTTGTCTAATTCGGAATCGGATACCTCAACAAAATCTAAGCCTTCTACCCAGCTTGCATACTCGCTTACTTTTCCAGTATCTACATAAATAAGTTTAGCTGTCGCAACCGCCTGTATTGCCTCCTGGGAGTTAGGGTAATCGCGCACAACTGTTTTAAACTTACTTAGGGCCAGATCATTCTTGTTGGAATTATAAAAAACCAGTCCCTGTCTGAGTAATACCCTGGGAACCAAAGTACTACCGGGATAATCATTTATTAGCCTGTCATAGGTTTCTAACCCAATTTGCTCCTGATTTTCTTTAATATATGAATTACCCAGTTCAAATAGTGCATCATCCTTTAAACTCGATTTGGGATACCTAGAAATAAAACCATTGAGTTCCTCAATTTTTGTGGCACTCCTGTCAATAAAACCGTAGCTTATCGCTTTTTGGAATGCTGCGTAATCCTTCTCCGGACTAACGGATTGCAATACTTTATTATACGATTCAATTGCCGGCCAGTATTTGCTAGTGACAAAAAAACAATCGCCCAGGCGCACATTGGCATCATTTTTTTTAGCAGCATCCGTTCCCTTGTCGGCATATGCCTGGTAATAAGAAATTGCATTGTTGTAATCTTTTAGTTTAAAATAGGTATACCCCAGGTTATAATCAAGATCCTTAACTTCTTCTGTTCGTAATGCCGCCGGGTTATTTTTAAATTGAAGATAGTCTGAAAGTGCATCCTCAAAAGCATTGAGCATATATTGAGATTCTGCCTTCCAATATCTTGCGCGTGCCTTGAACAACTCATCAGGTGCATTATTCAGGGATTTAGCAAATAAAGCATTTGCACCGGCATAATCTGTTTCAATGAACAATTCAACTCCGCGATAGAAGGCTACTTTCTGATAGGTTGCTTTACTGGCGAAACTGCTGTTTTCTTCCAAGAGGGTGAGTGCACCTTCAAAGTTTTTAGATGTAATATAGGAGTCAACCAATAATTCCTGAATTTCCTTTGAATGAGTATCATTGGGATAAGTTTCCAGGTAAGTAGACAAGACCTTAGGTACAGGTTCATATGGATTCCCTATTTCATAACTCAGGCGGGTATAATTGAGATAAGCATCCTTTTGTATCTCCATATTAAAATCCATCTGAGAAGCATTTCTAAAAGCATTTAACGCTTCTTGCTTTTTACCGAGGTTTAAATAACACTCCGCTAAATGGTAATATGCATTTTGAGCAACTCCGTTGTTACCTTCAATTATTTTATTGAATTGGCTAATGGCGTTGGCATAGTCTTCCTGTTTATAATAACAATAACCTAATAAATAGTGATCTGTATTGCTCCATTTACCTCGTTTCCCTTTATAAGCTTCCAAATAGGGTATTGCATTTGCATACTGTTTTAAATTGAAATAACTCTCCCCAATGATTTTATTTAGTTCAGATACTTCCTGTCTGTCAGATTTGGACAATTGTGATTTAGCCAGTTCAATAGCCTCTTCAAATTTACCCAGCTTAAAATTCATATCGGCCTGATAATAGGAAAGCTTATCACTTAATAATTCCTGATCTGCTATCTGATCAAAACGTTCGTTAGCTCCCTCATAATCATCTTGCTGATAGGCAATATACCCAAGATAATATTTGGCCTGGGAACCATAAGTGGGTGATGTAGTAACCTTGCTTAAATAACGTTCAGCTTCCTTTGGTTTTTTGGAACTGAATAAGGAATAACCCATATTAAAATTAAACCGTTCCTTTTCGGGAGCCGACATAGAATTTTGGTCTACTTTTCTATACCATTTCAGAGCATAAGGATATTTGCCGTTTTCAAAATAATAATCGGCTACATCCATAAATGCGGAATTTCGTTTTGTAGAAGTTGGGTAGTTGGCTACAAAATTTTCCATCAACCTGTCCGCACCAAGCTGATTTAATCTTACTGCAGCATTGGCTACATAATATGCACTATTGGCTTCCGTTTCAAAATCTTTGGTACTCGTTTGCACTTTTTCGAAAATGGTCTGAGCAGCCTGATATTGTTTACTATTAAACAGTGCCAGCGCATCCTGATACTGTTTTTGATGATGGGTATAAATTTTTGATTCCTGAGTGTATCCAGAAATTATTATCCCAATGAAATATAGAAGTAGCGCGGTTTTTTTCTTTCGCATAATGTTCTCTAGCTGTTAAGAAGTACCGTAATTTCCCATAATAACGTCAAATATTGTTACTAAGTATGTTCAACAACTAAATAATAGATTTTTACTTCATGTGAGCCCTAATTAGGAAGGAACTTATTACTTTTATATCAACATTTAAATTATGAGTGAAAGCATATTAAATCTGAAAGATGTTGCCGTTTTCCAAAAGGATAATATGGTACTCAATGATATTACCCTGGAGGTGAAAAAAGGAGAGTTTGTATATCTGATAGGAAAGACGGGAAGTGGAAAGAGCAGCCTTATGAAAACCCTTTATGCAGATCTTCCGCTTTTAGAGGGGCATGGACGAATTGTAGGATTTAATCTAAAAACCCTTGAAGAAAAAGACATCCCTTTTTTAAGACGAAAACTGGGCATAGTTTTCCAGGATTTTAAGTTACTCCCCGATAGAAACATCAACAGGAATCTTATGTTTGTTCTAAAGGCTACCGGCTGGAAAGATCAGGATAAAATGGATGCGCAAATTGAGGATGTACTGGATAAGGTGGGCATGAAAACCAAAGGGTTTAAATTCCCTCATGAGTTATCGGGTGGGGAGCAGCAGCGGATTGCTATTGCCAGGGCATTATTGAATGACCCCGAACTTATCCTGGCCGATGAACCAACAGGTAATCTTGACCCACAGACCAGTGTAGAAGTCATGAAAGTATTACAGGAAATTAATAAGACCGGAAGAACTATCCTAATGGCCACGCATGATTACGCGCTACTGCTTAAATACCCATCCAAAACCCTAAAATGCGATGGTGCAAAAGTTTTCGAGGTAATTCAGAAAGCAGTTTAATAGCTATTTGCCACACATTTAAGTTAGCGGGAACTGTTATTTTCTTATCTCTTTAAGAAATAATTAATAGTTGCTAAAGTCAATTGTACTGAATTTATAATTATCTTTCAATCTGATCAATTCTTATCCATAACATTTCAACTTAGTTTAACCATCTAAATTTGAAATCAAATTGAATTGAATTTTAAGTGCTTTTTTTTTAAAACCAAACCAACCAATTATGAATATACATAAGTATATTGTCATTAGTTTTATCCTGTTATTTTTCTTTTCATGTAAAGAAGAAAAACCCGTGCCACAGCTGGCAGAAAAAATTGAGGTCCGGGAATGGAAACCAGAAGATACCAGAAGCTTAACAGGTCTGACCGTTAAGCGGGGACTTAAAGAAAAAACAGCATTAGCTACTCCTGGCTATGTTATGATTCAACCTCCGGAAAGTACTAAAACACATATAATTAATCTCGATGGGAAAGTGATTCATACCTGGGAAGGGGAATTGGCGGTAGTTAACCAATATTTAAAAGAGAATGGCAACTTGGTCAGACTAGAAGTAGACACGGACTTTCCTACCTTCGCAGCGGGAGGTCAAGCAGGAAGGATTAGGGAATACGACTGGGATGGAAATATCCTATGGGATTTTGAATGGGCAGATGAAGATGAACTGATACACCATGATATTGAATTATTACCTAACGGAAATATTCTTGCCATTTCTTACGAGGCAAAATCTCAAAAAGAAGTTATAGAAGCGGGTAGAGACCCGAAACATGTTTCGAAAGCTGGGCTTTGGCCGGACAAGATCATTGAAATAAAACCTTCCGGACCTACCGGGGGTGAAATTGTATGGGAATGGCATATGTGGGATCATTTGGTGCAAGACCACGACCCTACAAAAAATAACTATGGAATTTTGGCCGAAAATCCACGTAAAATTAACTTTAATGTGCATGGTCCAGAATTTCCCCCAATGACGGAAGAACAAGTCCAACAAGGGATAAAAATGGGTATGATGACAGGAAATGCCACCGTAGACAACCAGCATTCCGACTTTACCCACACCAATGCCATAGCCTATAATGCAGAATTAGATCAGATTGTTATAAGTGTTCCTGCTTACAGTGAAATAATGATCATAGACCATGGCACAACCATTGAAGAGGCTAAAGGAAGTACCGGTGGCAGATGGGGACATGGGGGAGATCTATTGTATCGTTGGGGAAACCCAATCAATTATGGAAAAGGATCAAAAGCAGATCGTAAACTCTTTTTTGAACACGATATAAAATGGATTCCGAAAGGATATCCCGGTGAAGGTCATTTAATGGTTTTTAATAATGATATTGAACACCCAGACAACAAAGTACCCTCTATGTGGGCAGTTTTAATGACAAGCAAATCTCCAGAGGTTGAAGCTCCTGTTGGGGTTCTTGGCAATCATAGTGCGGTTTTCGAATTTGTTCCACCAACAAATTCAGAAGGAGCTTATATATTGGAGGAGGACGGAACTTTTGGGCCAGAAGGCCCTCTTTGGTCCTATACAGCTCCGGATAAATACTCCTTTTATTCGGCATTTGTGTCAGGGGCTCATCGAATGAAAAATGGAAATACTTTAATCACTTCCGGAGCCAAAGGACGATTAATGGAAGTTACCCCAGACCAAAAAATTGTATGGGAATATTGGAATCCTTATAATGACCAATACAGAATGCCTGATGGTACAGTGGCATCGCCAATCGGACCTTTTAAATATATGCAATACAGGGCAACACATTTTACCGAGGACTTTCCTGCCTTTGAAGGCAAAGACCTGGCCCCCCTTTCGGAACAACCCAAACCATTTATATTTAAAATGCCACCCCCAGCTGTAGCCCAGGATAGTATACAATAAATCGAAGCTCAATTAATTACTAACATAAAACTATAAGCAAATGTCAATTAAAATTATAGGAGCCGGATTACCCAGGACCGGCACAAATACTCTTAAGCAAAGCCTGGAACAATTAGGTTTTAATCACGTTTACCATATGAAGGAATTGCTGGTAAACCCAGAGAAACTTCATTATTGGAAAACCCTTGATGAAACCGGTGATACAGATTGGGATGCACTGTACGAAGGATATGACGGCACGGTAGATTTTCCCGGCTACCCCTGGTATAAAGAACATATGAAACGATACCCTGACGCAAAGGTTATCCTCACCGTACGGGATTTTGAAGCCTGGTATAAAAGTGTGGACAGTACCGTTTTCAGGGCCGGGCCACAAACTCCAGGTGAAAAGATTAAAATGATAGGGAAATTGCTTTTCAGTGCCAGAGCACGCAATGTTGTTAAGTGTATTAAATGGTTCAAGAAGTGCTTTTTTGCTGAAAGACTACAGGGAAAGTTTGGCGATAAAGAATTTGCCAAAAAATTCTGGGAAGATCACATCGCTTCAGTAAAGGCCACTGTGCCACAAGATAAATTACTCGTTTATGACGTAAGAGACGGATGGGCTCCTCTTTGTAAATTTCTGGGCGTACCAGAACCAAGTGAACCTCTCCCACATTTAAATAAAAAGGAGAATTTTAAGGCAATGCTTCCCAAACTTATGAAAGGGGAAATGGTCTAAAGCCGGAAATGGATAAAAACTAAACATTACAATCTCCCTCGGTGGCTTTTGCCTGCCGGGGGTTAATTATAAATATATTCCACTATGAATACTGAAAGCTGGCAGGTAAAAGTTACCCTTTTACTGGTAAGTAGCCTTACCATTATGTCTATGATTACCATATCTGCTTCTTTGCCTGATATGACCAAAGCATTTTCAACTTTACCAAACGCTGAAAACATGGTAAAGCTTACGCTTTCGTTTCCTGCTCTTTTTATCGCCCTGACTGCCATAATCGCTGGGAAATTCATTGATAAATTTGGAAGATTGCGTCTTTTAGGTGCTGCTTTAATCCTTTACGCGATTGCCGGTAGTTCGGGTTATTGGCTGGACAATATATATCTTATCCTGGCTGGAAGAGCTTTGCTGGGTATTTGTGTTGGAATTACAATGACAATTGCTACAACGCTCATAGCAGATTATTATCAGGACAAATCCAGACAAAAGTTTGCCGGTTTGCAAATAGCAGTGATGTCATTAGGAGGAATAATGTTCGTTACTCTTGGGGGAGTCCTGGCCGATATATCATGGCGAGTTCCTTTTTTACTCTATTTATTTCCTTTGATAATCTTTCCCATGACCAGATTATTTCTAAAAGAGCCAAAAATATTACATACTTCAAAAAACAAGGATACTTCCGTTAAATCACCTAAAATAATTTGGTTGGTCTTTATAAATGTGATGATTATGTGGATTCTGTTTTTTATTATCCCCGTACAGATACCATTCTATTTAAAATCTATTGGCATTGAAAAAAACACTTTAATTGGCATCGCAATAGCTTCAAGCACTCTTTTCTCAGTAATTTCCTCGCTTTCATTTTCCCGTATAAAGGACAGATTGAGTTTTCAGCAAGTTTTTGGTATTGGCTATTTATTAATGGCCCTCGCCTACGCAAGTATTTCCTATGGAGGATCATTCGGCATGGTTATGATAGGAATGTTACTAGCCGGACTGGGTATGGGCTTAATGATTCCTAATGCAAATGTTTGGGTAATGCAATTAGCCCCTGAACAAATTCGGGGTCAGGAAATTGGCAGATTAACCACATTTTGGTTTATGGGTCAGTTTTTATCTCCTATAATTTTACTTCCTTTTTTAAATATTATCACACAGTCTCAGTTGTTTTCCATATTAGCTTATGTAATATTAGGCTTGAGTATTGGATTCTTCCTATATGGGTTTCTTAATAAAAAGAGACCTGGTGGGGCTTAAGGAATAAAACCAGTTCCCGTCTAAAACAGGAATGAGTATAGATTTAATTCTACTTTCTAAATATCCATTAACTTAGTGGTTGAGCAACTAATTCTGATGTGATCCTTAAAAAACAAGAAAAACTGGCCGATAGAAAATCCAGCCCCTTTGCCGGAGTACTCCTTTTTATAGTGTCTTTAATTTTGCTTATTCTTACCGGCCCCATAGGATTTTTATATGGCATCTTGTATTCCTTATTCTCAAGAGGCTTTAGAGGCCTGGGGGAATATCTATTAAAGATTGCCGTATCTGTAGATCAGTTGGGAAATGTTTTGATGCAGCATTTACTCAATACACTGTGGGTAAAAAAAGGAGGTTACAAATTTGGTAATAGAGATGAGACTATCTCCAGTGCCCTGGGCCGAAACAAAAGACTAGCTACACTAAGTCGTTTTGGGATTTTAATTGATAAAATACTGGATAAATTAGACCCTAACCATTCACTTAACTCCATCGACTATTATATTGAACCATCGGATGGTATCCTGGATGTGTTGGCATGGATTCATATCGTGGACAACCTAATCTTATGCACAAGGAGTTCGGGTAAAGATGTTTATTATATCCCGGGGGGTAAAAGAGAACCCGGTGAATCTGATACACAATCCCTTTTTAGAGAAATAAAGGAAGAACTACAGGTAGATTTAGAC
>NZ_JBATGR010000063.1:0-11338 GCF_049665975.1 Eudoraea sp. | reverse complement strand
ATTGCGTCTCCAATTCCTGAAGTTTCCGTAAAATTTACATTCCCAAATTGCCTTATTGTCCTGGTCTGGTTCACCCAGCTAAAAAGCGCTTCCAAAGCAAATCTGTCCGTTATAGAATAACTAATACTTAACAAAACAGAATTGGTTATCCTTTGCCTGGAATCATCATCCAATTTAGTATTCCCGGCATTGAGTGTATTCAAATTATTGTAATCGTAGTTGAGTCCAAACTGCCAAATACCTCTTTCTTCTATTGGCAATCCTAAATTGTTAGACAAAGGCACCCCGCCAGAACAACAGGTTTGTGAAATGGCTTGTGGTCCAAAGAGAAAAATACAGGCATAAATTGTGGTTCGTAAATACATACTTCTTCAACTGCCTTAGTTTAGTATGTATATCACCTCAATCCTTACAATGTAGCTACTTCCTATATTATTAAAAGAATTATTTTAAAGGGTAGCATTAGAAAGATGGTAGAAAGAAAACAACAGTTTTAATAACGCCTAAGTGATTTTTACTCATATCTAAACCAGGATATCTCAAATATAATGTGTGCATCAAACCGGTAATATCTAGTTATGACTCTCATGGCCTGTTATTGTTTTTCCGGTTTCTTCATTCATCATGGATTTTTTTCCTTTGAGTTGGGCGGCAGCATCTACCGTAAAGGTGCCATTTGTAACGATTTCTTCTCCGTTTTCTAAACCAGATAGAACGACATACCCTCCATTGATGGCATCACCCAGAGTTATTTCACGCATTTCAAAAATTGGATTTTCCGGGTCAGTCTTGATATAGACCACCGAACGTTCCCCTGTCCAAAGAACAGCACTTTCGGGAATTACAATCATTTCATCCTTCATTTTTGATTTAAGACCTAACATGCCGGCTACGAACATTCCCGGCTTTAATTGACCTTTTGGGTTTTGTAGAACTGCTCTGACCTCTATAGTTCTTGTAGCCGAATTCAGTACAGGATCTATAAAGGAAATTTTAGCATCGAACCTCGTATCCGGATAGGCCTTGGTAACGATGTCGACTTTTTGGCCTTCCTTTAAAAGAGAGACCTGATTTTCATAAGCATCAAAAACTGCCCAAACAGTATTGAGATTAGCAATTTTAAATAAGGGCGAACCTTGTTTTATATAGTCGCCGGCTTTTACCATAATTTCAGAAACTGTTCCTGAGACGTTGGCATAAACAGGGAAATTCTCATTAACCTTAGCTGTTTTCTCAATCTGCTCAATTTGTTTTTCGGATAGTTTCCAAAGTTTTAGTTTATTGCGAACGGCCTGGTATAAAGCAGGTTGAGACTCCTTTAGGCTTGCGGCCGTTATCAATTCCTGTTGGGCCGAAACCAATTCAGGGGAATAGATGGTCGCCAGTTGCTGCCCGCTTCTGACTTCCTCGCCCTCAAAATTAACAAACAGCTTTTCTATCCGTCCCTCAAAGTAAGAAGCCTGTGTTTCCATAGCTTTTTCGTTCTCCTTTATTTTTCCGGAAAGTTTAAGGGTATTATCGCCCGAAGTTCCCAGGCCAACTCTGGTAGTACTAATATTTGCCAGGGCCATGGCGTTCTTTGTTAATTTAAATTGGCCAATTGCCAAACCATCCGCTTTGGATTCGGCAGGAATCAAATCCATTCCGCAAATGGGGCAAGCACCCGGTTCGGGTTGCATAACTTGTGGATCCATAGAACATGTCCACATTTGGACAGATGTCATTTCCTGGCTATGGTCATGTTCTTCAGCTAGACCTTCATTTGAGTTATTTCCAAAAATGAGGTATCCGGCCAACAAGCCTCCGATTACTGCCAGTCCGATATAAAGAATATTTTTTTTCATAATTCTGAAATTTATTTTTTTGTCTTTTCCTTAGATCATTGGTTTAATCTATTATTGTATTTCTTAATCTGAGCGAATTGGCAATGACAGAAACAGAGCTAAAACTCATGGCTGCAGCAGCTATCATCGGGGAAAGCAATATCCCGAAAAAAGGATAGAGAACTCCCGCAGCAATCGGTACGCCAAGGGTATTGTACACCAGAGCGAAGAACAGATTCTGTTTGATGTTCTTCATTACCTTGTTACTCAGATTTCTTGCCTTTACGATTCCATGCAAATCACCCTTTACTAAAGTAATGGTTGCACTCTCAATAGCCACGTCCGTTCCTGTGCCCATGGCAATACCCACATCACTTTTCGCCAGGGCCGGGGCATCGTTTATACCATCTCCTGCCATTGCAACTACTTTACCAATTCCCTGAAGTCGCGCTACTTCATTCAACTTATCCTCAGGGAGCATTCCTGCTTTAAAATCAGCCAGATTTAGCTCGTCTGCAACCGCCTGCGCTGTTTCGTGGTTATCGCCTGTGAACATAATGACTTCGATTCCTTTGTGTTGCAATTCCGCAATTGCCTTGACACTTGTCCCTTTTATTTTATCGCTAATAACAACATAGCCAACGGCTTTTTGATCAATGCCCAGATAAGAAACGGTTTTACCTTGCTTTTGATAGGTCTGGGCTTCGCTTTCCATTTCCCCTAAAAGAATTGTATTGGCCTCTTCCATCATTTTGGTATTGCCCAGAGCCGTTTTCTTTCCATTCACATTTCCTTCAACACCTTTGCCCGTTACCGCATTGAAACCATCGGCTTTGAGGATTTGCACTTGTTGTTCTTTACCATATTTTACGGTAGCTTCTGCCAGGGGATGTTCGCTCAGGCTGTTCAGGGATACGATGTATTGTAAAACATCCTTTTCGCTAAAATCAACCCCGAATGCACCTACTATTTCAACCGTTGGTTTTCCTTCCGTAATGGTTCCGGTCTTATCTACAATCAGCGTATCAACTTTATTCATCTTTTCCAGGGCTTCGGCATTCTTAATAAGTACCCCATTCTGTGCACCCTTACCAACACCGACCATAACCGCCATTGGGGTCGCCAAGCCCAACGCACATGGGCAAGCGATTATCAATACCGCAATCGCGTTGACCAGGGCATAGACATAGACAGGTTCCGGACCCCAAAGCCCCCACACTATAAAAGTGATGACCGCTATAATAACCACCACCGGAACAAAATAGCCCGAAACCGTATCCGCTAACTTTTGAATAGGTGCACGGCTACGACTGGCATCATTGACCATTTGAATGATTTGAGAGAGCAGGGTATCCGATCCAACTTTTTCTGCCTTCATCAAAAAGGACTGATTACCGTTGATAGTTCCGCTACTTACTTTATCGCCAGGGCTTTTGTTCACAGGAATAGGTTCGCCCGTAATCATAGATTCATCAATGGAAGTCTCGCCTTCAGCAATTACGCCATCCACAGGAATCTTGTCGCCTGGTTTTACCCTTAGTATATCGCCTAATTGTATTTGGTCTATGGCAACTTCCTCTTCCTGGCCATTGACAACCCGCACGGCCTTGTTAGGTGCCAGCTTCAACAATTCCTTTACTGCAGAATTTGTTTTACTATGTGCCCTTGCCTCCAGTACTTGCCCTAACAGGACCAGGGTAAGAATGACCGCAGCAGCTTCAAAATAGACGTGAACGCTTCCCGATTCCGTTTTGAATTGCTCCGGGAAAAAGTCTGGAAAGAACATTCCGAATACACTGAACAGCCAGGCCACACCTGCTCCTATTCCGATTAGGGTAAACATATTAAGGTTCCACGTCCTGATGGAACGATAAGCGCGTTCAAAGAACATCCATGTGGCATAGAACACTACAGGAATGGAAAGTGTGAATTGTATCCAGTTCCATTTTTTCTGCTCCATAATCTCATAGAGCGGATTATTGGACAACATTTCGGACATTGCAATCAAGAAGATGGGTAAGGTAAAAACCACCGCAATCCAAAACTTTTTGAGCAACTTTTTATAGCTTTTTTCCTCTGCCGAAAGATTTGGTTGCATGGGCACAAGATCCATCCCACAGATGGAACAACTACCCTGCTCATCTTTGACTATTTCAGGATGCATGGGGCAGGTGTATTTTGTTGTAGATATGGATGTGACATTTTGTTCCTCTACCAAATCCATTCCACAGACAGGACAATCCCCGGGTTTATCATAGGTCTTATCACCTTCACAATGCATCGGACAATAAAATGTGCCTTTACCTTTTACTTTGGGGGTTTCCGTTTTGTTTGCTTCTGTACGGTGATGTTTGCCCCATTCATAAATGCTGTACCCACCACCATCATTTTTCAAAGCCTCCTGAAACTTATCTAAAGGAATATGGGTTTCCATCTCAATGGTAGCCTCCTCTTTTTCTAAATCTACTGCAGCCATGATTACCCCTTTCACTTTAACGAGTGATTCCTGTACATGGTTTCTGCAACCATTACACGTCATTCCTTGTATGTGATAGGTGTGCTTCATTTTTTATTTTATAGTTTCAGTTACTTTTCCACATTTCAGCATCTTCTCGCCGTAATAAGGATTTCTGATTTCTTCTACATCGGAAATCCAATAACCGCCTTTTCCATCGAAGGCCATAGGGCAAAACTGTTTGTAGATGGCGCCTTCAGAAATAGATTCTTTGAACAATGGTTCCACCTTCCCTGTAAACTGGGAAAACAACTCTCTTTGTTTTTCAATGTCTTTTGCATCTGCCATGGCCATTGCCATCGACTTCATTTCTTCCTTTTCTCCGTTAAAACTTTCGGCAAGGTTTCCGGCAACCAGGTTTACTTCTTCGGCATCAGAATTAACCAAAGCCATTCTAATCTGCTGATAATTTTGGAACACCTTCCCTGTCATTCCATCCGAAAAGGAGGCGTCGGCAATTTCAGGAGAACTTTCCTTTTTAGCTTCGATTTCAGCTGGGGTATTCATTTTAGTACCCTGCTTTTTATTTGCATCCCCACATGAGGCTAAAAAAATGACAATGATAGTTGTGATTGTTAAGGTTACTCTTCGTTTCATCTTTTTATTTTTTAGAGTTTAAATTGATAATTATGAAATTGTATTTCTTATTGATTAGTTAAATAATTGATTACGGCCGTTTGAACATAATAATTTTTGATGGCCTCTATCAGGTTCATCTGAAATCGCAATTGTAGTTCCTGGATGTCAAGTACATCATTGAAATCTATGGTCCCTGTTTCATAGTTTTTTATAAGAATTTCCTCCGCATCTTTGGCCTGTTCCAAATTCATTAGTTGCGTATTGTATTTTATATAGGACGCTTCCTTATTGGTAAGTGCATCGCTCAAAATAGTTTCCAGTAGATTTCTTCGATTCGCTTTTTGGGCGTTGATTTCCTCCTGTCGCATTTCATTTTGAACAGTCCTCGATTTATAGTTGTTGTTAAAAATGGGAATGGACAAGGAAACCATGGGCATCAGAATATCCTTCCCGTTATCGCTAAAATCCATGCCCGGTCTTTTCTCCACAGGTATATAATCCAACCCAAAACCAATATTCGGACTTGCCTCCTTTTTATTCAAAACTTCGGATTGTGCTACCGATTCATACAGCCTGTCATATTTTTCCAATTCAGGATGCAGCGTCAACGGACTGCTGCTGATTTCTATGGGTTCGTACACCGGTAAGTCATCAGCGACATCGATAGATGTATTTTCATCCCTGTTCAAAAGATTATTAAACTGCGTTTGAACCGCATGATATTTCTGCTCCAGGACCAATTTTTCTTCTATCAGTTCATTCTGTCTTATTTGGAGTCTAAGAACATCAACTGCAGATGCCCCGCCGACTTCAACCGAGGTCAAAGCCAATTTTTCATAAGTGTTCAGGAGTTGGATATTTTCCTCTAATACCATTTGCTTTTCCTTAATGGCGTACAGTTCATAGTAGGCTTGTGACACTGATAAACGCAATTTTCTTTTGGTAATCACAATGTCCAAATAATCTACTTCGGCCAGGGAACTTGCATAGTTTTCCCGCAATGTAATAGTCCCAAACCAGGGAAGCATCTGTTTTACCGAAAACCGGGCTTTTTGTGCCCCCGTTCTCGTTTCAGGTTCGCTGACAAAAACCCCGGCGTTCACTTCTGTTTTGGGGAATGCATCTGCTTCTTCCACTTTTTCCTTCGAAATATTGTATCGGAGTTGAAATGCCTGCACTTCGGGATTGTTGTTTTCGGCCTCCTGAATATAGGACTCCAGGGATTGGGCTTTTAGAGCCGTAACCATTAATAATCCTATTACTATGTTTATTATATTTTTCATGCATTTATTCTTTTAAGTTGCCACTCGCTTTTCCAACTAAACAATACCGGAACCACCAAAAGGGTTATCAAAGCGATCAACATACCCCCGAAAGAAGGAATTGCCATGGGAATCATAATATCGCTTCCCCGACCTGTAGAAGTCAGTATTGGTAATAAAGCCAGTATGGTCGTTGCCGTGGTCATCAAGCAAGGACGTATTCGTTTTTCCCCTGCTTCCACGACCGATGCTCTAACGGCTTCCAGCGTACTGGGTTTGTTCCGGTCAAAGGTCTGGGTCAGGTACGTGGCCATGACCACGCCATCATCTGTGGCTATCCCAAAGAGGGCAATAAATCCTACCCAAACTGCCACACTTAAATTAATAGTATGCATTTGAAACATATCGCGTAAATTCTCGCCAAAGAAATTGAAATTCAAGAACCAATCCTGTCCATAGCACCAAATCATAATAAAGCCTCCGGCAAAAGCCACGGCGATTCCCGTAAAAACCATTAACGAAGTGGATACCGAACGGAACTGGAAATACAAAATCAAAAAGATAATAAGCAAAGCCAATGGCACAACTACGGATAAAGTTTTTTCTGCCCGTATCTGATTTTCATAGGTGCCTGTAAATTGATAGTTGATGCCATTGGGAACTAGCAGTTCTCCGTTGGCTATTTTTTGTTGGATAAGGGCCTGCGCATTCTCTACTACATTCACCTCGGCAAAACCGTCCAACTTATCGAACAACACATAGCCCACTAAAAAAGTATCTTCGCTTTTGATGACCTGAGGCCCTTTTTCATAGCGGATGTTAACCAGTTCGCTCAAAGGAACAGAATTGCCCTTTGCCACCGGAACATAAATGTTCTTGATGTCAGTTGGATTTTCCCGGAGCTCCCTTGGGTAGCGTACGCGAACTCCATAGCGTTCCCTGCCCTCCACCGTCTGGGTCAATATCATACCACCAACGGCCACTTCCAACACCTGTTGCACATCTTCAATTTGGATACCATATCTGACGAGAGCTTCCCTATCAATATCAATCAGCAGGTAAGGTTTGCCAACTATCCTATCTGCAAATACCGCTTCATCCTTGACCCCTTCCACCTCTTTCAGAATATTTTCCAGTTGGATACCAAAGGCTTCAATTTGCTGTAAATCCTGACCCTTGACCTTGATACCCATCGGTGCCCGCATTCCTGTTTGGAGCATAACCAACCGGGTTTCTATCGGTTGTAATTTAGGAGCGGAAGTAACTCCCGGCAAACGTGTTACGCGAGTAATTTCATTCCATATGTCATCGGGCGAAAGTATTTCAGGTCGCCAATTACGGTAGTATTCCCCATCGGAATCGGGAACCAAATCATCAAAACCGATTTCCGAGAAAGATTCGTTGTCATTTTCCTTGTATTTATCAGATTTTTCGGTAAGTACCGTATTTGGGTTTAAAATGAACTTGCCATTCTTCAATAGAAACAGACCGTCATTATTTACCTTAAAGCGCCGCTGTTTGCCAACTTCGTTCAGCATGTATTCAGGCTTGTACTGAATCATATTTTCGTACATGGATAAAGGAGCAGGATCGAGTGCGGATTCTGTTCGTCCTGCCTTACCTACCACAGTTTCGATTTCAGGGATAGTGGCTACGGCCATATCCAATTGTTGCAACACCCGTTTGTTTTCTTCAACTCCGGCATGGGGAAGTGATGTAGGCATCAACAAAAACGAACCTTCGTTTAAGGAGGGCATAAACTCTTTGCCTGTATTTTGCATGATAAGAACTCCGAAAATGACGATCACCGTTGGAATGAACAGGAACAACAATTTGTTGCGCAAGGCCCAACCCAAGATACTGGTGTAATATTTACGAAAGCTTATGAATACCGCCAAAAGTCCAAAGCAGATTAGCGATACAAAAACCAAATTCCATAAAATATTCTTGTCCAAACCTAAAGGCCGCCAATATTCTGCCAGAAGAAAAATGATAACCAAAACCGAGATAACGATATTGATCAGATTTGCACGTTTTTCGGTTAAAGAGAACCCATTGAACAAACGTGATGCCAGTTCAGGATTCTTTAACAGCCCTACTATTCCAAATGCAATTAATATTAATCCTGGCCAGTAACCATAGACAAAGGCCAGAACACCTAGAAAGGCAAAAATTCCGTTGATGACATAACCCATGGTGTTTTTAACGCTTTTCTTTCTAAAGAGAAAGGCAGCAAAAGGAGGTATTAGAAACAAAGCGACTATTATGGATGCGGTCAAAGCAAAGGTTTTTGTAAAAGCCAACGGTCGGAAAAGTTTTCCTTCGGCCCCTATCATCGTAAATACCGGAATGAAACTGATAATAGTAGTCATAACCGCTGTAACAATAGCGCCCGAAACTTCAGCTGTAGCATTATAAACAACCGTATTTATGGGCAGGTTTTCTCCATTCTCGTCCAGATGCCGAATAATATTTTCAGACAGAATAACCCCAACATCGACCATAGTGCCAATGGCAATGGCGATCCCCGATAGTGCCACAATGTTTGCGTCTACGTTAAAAAGTTTCATTGCTATAAAAACCATTAATACGGCTACCGGCAACAACCCTGAAATTAATATTGAGGCACGCAAATTGAAGACCATGACAATGATAACCAAAATGGTAATGAGAATTTCCAAACTCAGAGCATCATTTAGTGTTCCAAGGGTTTCCTGAATTAACTCGGTCCTATCATAAAATGGTACAATTGTAAGTTGCGAGTTTCGGCCATCGGATAATTGTTTGGAAGGAAGTCCCGGGCTAAGTTCATTAATTTTATCTTTTACACTATTAATTACTTCAAGCGGGTTTGCTCCATATCTGGCCACGACGACACCCCCAACGACTTCTGCGCCTTCCTTATCGAGAATACCACGGCGAACAGCCGGTCCCAGCGAAACATTAGCAATATCCCTTATACGAATGGAAGTATAATCCTCCGAAATGACTACAGCATTTTTTATGTCTTCCAAAGATTCCACATAGCCAAGACCTCTTACCAGGTATTCAGCCTGATTGATTTCCAAGGTCTGTGCACCAATATCACGATTGCTCTTTTTGACCGCATTAACCACATCATGAAGACCTATATTATACTGCTTCATCAATTCAGGATTCACATCAATCTGGTATTCCTGTACATAACCACCGATAGAAGCTACTTCGGAGACGCCACTTGCTGCGGTAAGGGCGAATTTTACATAGTAGTCCTGAACACTTCGCAATTCCTGCAAATCCCAGCCGCCTGTAACGTTTCCCTCTTCATCCCTACCTTCCAAAGTATACCAGAAAATTTGCCCCAGGCCCGTTGCATCCGGCCCCAGTGCAGGGCTTACGCCCTCAGGTAATAAATTACTAGGTAGGGAGTTCAGTTTTTCAAGAATTCGGCTGCGGCTCCAATAGAATTCAACATCCTCTTCAAAAATGATGTAGATACTCGAAAATCCGAACATAGAGGAGCTGCGTATTGTTCTGACTCCAGGTATACCCAATAAAGATGTTGTTAACGGATAGGAAATCTGGTCTTCAATATCCTGGGGAGAACGACCGGACCATTTGGTAAAAACAATTTGTTGGTTCTCACCTATATCCGGAATAGCATCAACCGCCACGGGATTACTTGGTAAAAATCCAATGTCCCAGTTAAACGGGGCGTTCACAATTCCCCATCCTATAAAAAGGACAAGCATCAGAACAGCAATCAGTTTATTATTTATGAGAAATTTAATGCTCTTGTTTAGCATATGAATTGATTATTAAACATTTAGAAACTGAAGTTGACCAAAAATATAATCAACAGCTTAAACCCATTAAACAGTAATAACTGTCGGGCTATAATTTCAATGTTTAAAAATCAAATGAGAAAAGTCTGATCGAGAATTTGTATATCCCTGATCAGGAGGGGTGGGGAATACTCTTTAAAAGAAATGAGGTTTTTATCAACCGTTTCAAATAAGTTTACATAAGTGTAATAGAATGTCGAGATAAAGATCTGTTGCTCAAAATTGAATTGATCAAAGGAAATTTTCAAATCATCTTGTCCTTCAAGAACTATTTCCAAATCGGTGCAGCAATCCATTTCCATAACGGAATCCCCGTCTGTTATTCCGGAAGGACTTGCATTCATATCGCAACCGTCTGCAGTTTCAAAAAAGCTGTAATCTACCAAAAGGTCTCCACAATAGTGCATATCTACTGTAAAGGACATAGTAGAGAACAACACTAAAAGTGCCATGGTAACAGATACTATTTGATGCAAAGTTTCCTTCATCAGTAATACAAAACTACGAAAATTTGTCTTTTATTGTATTGGTTAACAAAAGTTTAAATGTTCTTTCGCTCTAATTCAGGAGATCATTTCGCTAAGATTTGTTTAAAACACGATTATTAAAATCTACATTTTAATACTTTTACAAAAAAATAATATGCTAAGTGCATTACGCCCAAAGATAGAATCTATACTTAATAATAAAACTGTTGAGGTAAACGAACGCCTTAAACAAATATGCGATCTTCTACAGGGAAATATTTCATATTATGATTGGGTAGGCTTTTATTTTAAAAACGGCAATAAAGAAGAATTAAAACTTGGTCCTTATGCGGGGGAACCTACAGACCATACGATCATCCCTTTTGGAAAAGGAATTTGTGGCCAGGTAGCCTTGAGCAACGAGAACTTTGTAGTGCCTGATGTTAAAGCACAGAATAATTATATAGCCTGCAGCATTAATGTAAAAGCAGAAATTGTTGTTCCTCTGTTTGTAAATGGAGAGAATATTGGCCAGATTGATATAGATTCTAACACTCCAGACCCATTTACTCAGGAAGATGAAAAATTTTTAGAATTTGTAAATAAGGAGGTAGGGAAAATTCTTTAAAACTTTAGCCCTTTTGTTAATAACACTATCTCATTTATAACTTCAAAAAAATTACATTTGTGACCTTTAGCTATTCTATTTAAGCACAACAAAATGAGCACTACAAAAAAAATTAAATCAGCCTTAATTTCAGTATTTCATAAAGATGGTCTAGAACCTATTGTAAGGAAATTTGATGAGCTCGGAATTTCAATCTACTCCACAGGAGGCACCGAAAAATTTATTAGGGAATTGGGGATT
>NZ_JBATGR010000062.1:0-4578 GCF_049665975.1 Eudoraea sp. | reverse complement strand
GCTTTAAGCAGCTATTTTAAGATAGACTCATATTTTGCTTTATCATCCATCAGGCTGTAAGCGGTTAATATAGCCTCATCATTTTTTAAGTAATACTGGTAAAGGCCTTCTCTGTAGAAATACCGCTTTATAATTTCGTCCTGAAGATTTATCTGAATTTCCTTTTGATAGGTTTCAAGAGCGTTTAGTTTTCGTTTGTTAATTTCGGCTAACAGGCTTTTGTAGCTTTGCTGTATATCTTCGCCATAAATAGCCTTGTCATCCCCTGAAATTGCCTCTTTTAGGGCTTTTTCCGTTTTAGTTTCAAAATTAAAATTGCTCTGCGATACGTAGTTTTTAAAATCTTCAAAGTCCGAAGGCTTAAAGCTAAATTCGTCAATACCTGCAAAGGCATTTTGATAGTAATAGTTGGTGGCGAAATCAAATACAACACTATTGTTTAAAAGAGCCTTGGTAAGCGCATTAGTCTTTAATACAGCTATTTCAATATCAGGCATTACCCCTCCGCCATCTTCAACTTTTCTGCCATTTCGTGTCTGAAACTGGTTAAATTTAGTCGTTTTCACGGCATTCCCATCTTCATCTCTGTTCCAGTAATCCAAAGATTGAATACAACGTCCGGAAGGGGTATAATATCTGGAGATAGTAACTTTTAATTGAGTGCCATAGGTAAGCCGGAGGGGTCGTTGAACCAATCCTTTGCCAAAACTTCGCGCCCCAATAATTACGGCTCGATCCAAGTCCTGTAAACTTCCTGAAACAATTTCACTAGCCGAAGCACTTCCCCCATTAACTAAAACAACCAATGGGATGTCTTCATCTACAGGCTGATTTTTTGTTGTGTACTCACGATTGAATTTTTTTACTTTGGATTTGGTAGTTACAATCAGCTCTCCTTTGGGCACAAAGAGATTTGTAACATTAATTGCTTCAGATAAGAGCCCTCCGGGATTTCCTCTTAGATCTAAAATAATTTGTTCGGCACCTTTCCCTTTTAAATCGAGAAGAGCTGCCTTTGTCTGGGAAGATGCCTTTGCATTAAATTTGGAAAGCACTATATAGCCCGTATTTTCATTTACCATGTTGTAAAAAGGAACAGCATCAACCTCTATGGCCTCTCTTTCAATTATAGTTGTATTGGTTTTACCTTGTCTTTCGTAGGTTACTTCTACTTTGGTATTGTTGGCTCCTTTTAATAGTTCACTTGCATCATCTTTAAAATCTGAAATGGAAATGTCTCCAATTTTAATGATTTCATCTCCCGCTTTTAAACCTGCTTTATCTGCCGGATAACCTTTGTATGGTTCAATAATTACCAGTTTGCTATCATATGAACGGACTAAAGAACCTATTCCGGAATATTCCCCTGCGTTGTTTATTTTATAAGCCTCTACGTCCTGCTCATTAAGGAATTTAGTATAAGGGTCAAGATCATCCAGCATGTTTTTTATGGCGGTATCCATAAGTTCTGCAGGATTGGTTTCATCTACATAATTCATGTTTAATTCCTTAAACAGGGTGGTAAAAATTTCTATCTGTTTAGCAATTTCAAAAAAATCACTTTTAAAACTACTTCCAACGACTAGCATAACAACCGCTAGCGTTGGTATCAGCACTTTTTTACTTAATAGGGTTTTCATTAGTTACTCTTATTAAAAATTGTTTTAGAATTACCCGCATTTGCTTTTCTACCTCTTCGTATTCAGGTATTTCTTTTCCAAGGTATAAAAATAGAAACGCAAAGCTTCCCTCGATGTTGTTAAAAATTTGTTCTTTGTTTAGCCTGTAGCTTTCCCTTAATAATCTTTTAATCCTATTTCTTTTTACCGCACTTTTAAAATTTCTTTTTGGTACAGCAACCCCGCATTGAACTTTTGTTTTGGCAGGGGTTTTTATGTTTAAATAAATTAACTTTAAAGGGTAGCTGGTAATAGATTTTCCTTCCTCAAAAATACCGCGAATAAGGCTCTCGCTTTTTAATTTTTCTTTTTTTGGAAATTTTGAGGACATAACGCCGCTAAATTAAACAATAAAAATCATGCTCGGTCAGTATGATAAATATCATATTTATCTCCCAGCTAGGATTTTATCTTGCATTGGATTATATTTCAAGATTATACGCCTAAACACCACTTATTATGGGGGAATTGAATGTAAAAAAACTTACCAGGAACGAGGACAAAGTTGGATATATTGATCAGTTGCTTACAGACATTGAAGCGCTTGAATATATGCTGGATAATAAAATGTTTAAAAAAAGGCCTGTGCGCATTGGCGCAGAGCAGGAATTTTGTCTTGTTGATGAAAACTGGGAACCTACAAATAAAGCAGATAAAATTCTCGAAGATATAAATGACGCTCACTTTACTTCTGAGTTAACGCTTTATAATCTGGAAATCAACCTGGATCCTCTTATCTTAAATGAGCAATGTTTTTCTGAGTTGCACAAACAATTAAAAGAGTTGCTTGTGAAAGCCAAAGCAAGCGCAGCAAAACACGGCACCAAAGTTATTCTAACCGGGATATTGCCTACCGTAGACACGAAGTTTTTGCAAACTACATATATGACCCCCTTAAAACGATATCGGGTTTTAAACGAAGCGATTAAAGATATCAGGAAGGAAGATATAGAGCTGCATATAAAGGGAGTCGATGAGGTAAACCTTCATCATAACACTATACTTTATGAGGGCTGTAATACAAGCTTCCAATCGCATCTTCAAATAGATGCAGATAATTTTGCAGACACCTATAATTGGGCACAGGCTATTGCAGGGCCGATACTTTCTATATGTACCAATTCTCCTTTATTGCTGGGCCAGGAATTATGGGAAGAGACACGAATTGCACTATTTACTCAAAGTGTTGACACCAGGGCAAGTACCTTCATTCTCAATGAAAAGGAATCCAGAGTAGGTTTTGGTAATGATTGGGTTAGAGGATCTGTAGCGGATTTTTATAAAGATGCTGTGATCAGATTCAGAAGCCTTTTAACTACCGACTTTGATACCGATAGCATGACCTTGCTTAAAAACGGAGAAACGCCAAAATTAAGGGCATTAGCCCTTCACAATGGCACAATTTATAAATGGAACAGGGTTTGTTACGGGGTAACAGACAATGTACCCCACGTTAGAATTGAGAATAGATATATGCCATCGGGCCCAACCACAGGTGATGAAATTGCAAATATGATGCTTTGGGTAGGGGTAATGATGGGAAGGCCAAAAGCCTTCGATGAAGTTCATAGTAAAATGAATTTTAAAGATGTAAAAGGCAATTTCTTCAACGCCGCAAGATATGGTATGGCAGCACAATTTCAATGGGACGGAAAATTGATTAGTAGCCAGGAATTACTACTAGATCACTTTTTGCCTATGGCATTCCGAGGGCTTTACAGTATGGGTGTTGCGCCAAGAGACGCAGAACGGTACTTATCTATTATTGAGAACAGAATTCGCTCAAATAATGGTTCCAGGTGGATGGTTAAATCATACCGCAAACTCAAAGAAAATTATAAAATACCAGACGCACTTAAGATTCTGGTTGCCACGATGTACGAGCGACAGGAAAAGCGCTATCCCGTAGATATTTGGCAACTTCCAAGGGGAGATGAATATGTAATTCCTGAAGATCAACTTAAGGTAAAAGATCGGATGAACAGAAAAACAATGACCGCACAGGAGAATGACAGCGCAGAATTGGTTTTAAAAATGATGCTTTGGAAAAACATTCACCATGCTCCAATATTAGACTATAATCTTGATTTAAGCGGATTATTAACCTGGACCGATGTAAAAAATTATATGGAAAACCCGGCTAAACTTAAAAAAAGCATTAGCTCATTAATGACCACGGATTTGATTACTACAACCGCTGAAACACCCTTGCAGGAGGCCACAGAACTTATGAACTCTAATGGCATTAATTGTTTACCGGTAGTGGAGGGAAAAAAGCTAATTGGAATTATCACAACCAATGATTTATGATTCATGGATCAAATCCAAACTAAGTCCATCGAAAAACTGAAAACCAAAAGAATAATTGGCCATATCTCCGGCAAGGAAAAGGGCCCTACCTTGGTTTTATTTGGAGGAATTCACGGAAATGAACCTTCAGGGGTTGAAGCTCTGGAACAAGTTTTCAGGCAATTGAAGACAAGTGAAGGAGATCTAAAGGGATCCATTTTTGGAATTAGAGGCAATCTGCCGGCCCTGCTGGAAAAGAAACGCTTTATAGAGCATGATTTAAATCGAATTTGGACACATTCCAGAATAGACGAGATTAAACAGAGAAGCGAATCAGAGCTTTCGGTTGAAGAAAATGAATTATCTGAAATTCATCAGCTGATTTCAGATATATTTGAGACTCAATCCCCTCCTTTCTACTTTATTGATTTTCATACCACTTCCAGCCCTACATTGCCATTTATTACAATAAATGACGCTTTAATAAACCGGGAATTTGCTTGTTTATTTCCTGTTCCTGTAATCCTTGGGATAGAAGAATATCTGGAAGGACCCTTATTAAGTTATATCAATCAAAAAGGATATGTATCCTTAGGTTTTGAATCCGGGC
>NZ_JBATGR010000061.1:0-7454 GCF_049665975.1 Eudoraea sp. | reverse complement strand
GTTTAGCTATATGCAGGTTGTTTTCGGGTACCTGGTAGGATATTTTGTTGTCGCTTTTATACTGATGCCTATCTATTACCGCTTGAATGTCATCTCAATTTATGAGTACCTCAAAGAGCGCTTTGGTATTGTCAGTTATAGAGTAGGTGCTTTGTCTTTCTTTATTTCCCGGGTGTTAGGAGCCTCTTTCCGGCTATTTTTGGTAGCCATAGTGCTACAACAGTTTGTATTTGACGCCTGGAATGTCCCTTTTGAACTTACGGTGGTCTTATCTATTCTCTTAATCTGGATATATACTTTTCGAGGTGGAATTAAAACCATAGTTTGGACAGATACTCTGCAGACCCTTTTTATGCTATTGTCTGTAGGGTTGTCTATTTACTTTATTAATTCAAAATTGGGGTGGAGCTTTACAGAGTTTATTAATTCGGAAGAATTAAAGGAGTACAGTAAGGTTTTATTTACTGATGATTTTTACGCGAAAAACCACTTCATAAAATCTTTTATTGGTGGTATGTTTATCACTATTTGCATGACCGGACTCGATCAGGATATGATGCAGAAGAACTTAACCTGCAGAAACCTAAAGGACGCACAAAAGAATATGGTTTCTTTTAGCCTGATACTTGTTGTTGTCAATTTTGTTTTTCTCCTTTTGGGGGCTTTGCTTTTTATTTATGCAGATAAATTTCAGATTGCCACGCCACTAATGGATGGGGAGCCAAAATCTGATCTCCTGTTTCCCGAAATTGCATTAAATAGCGGTTTGGGTGTTACCGTGGCTATCACTTTTATGCTTGGATTAATTGCGGCGGCCTACAGCAGCGCAGATAGTGCCCTTACTTCTTTGACAACTTCTTTTTGTGTAGATTTTCTTGGAATTGAACAAAAGCCAAAAAACGATCAAAAGATAATACGGAAAAAAACTCATGTCATGATGAGCCTGCTCCTGATTCTTGTGGTCATACTATTCAAATACGTTTTAGATAGAAATGTCATTGATGGCCTTTTAACCGTTGCCACCTACACTTATGGTCCTCTATTGGGTCTGTTTGCTTTTGGGATATTTACAGCTTATAAGGTACAGGACAACTATGTTTGGATTGTTGCAATAACATCGGTACTGCTTGTCATTGGAATTGCCAATATACCTCCTGCATACCTGGGAGGATATGCTGTGGGATATGAACTCTTACCTGTCAATGGGTTGTTTACGTTTATTGGATTATATTTTATTAGAAGAAAAACCAATTAATATTGATCCGTAGCAAGTAACACCAAAGTACAGGCAACTTCTACTTCAATTTCATTATTACTTAAAATTTTATAAAACTCAGGGTTTTCCGTACCCGGATTAAAAATCACGCGTTTAGGTTTCATTTGAATAATTTCTTCGTAATACTCCTTTTGTCGTTTTTCATTAAGATATAAAGTAATAGTATGAATATTTTGAAAGTCTTCAAGACTCGAATTAATCTGCACACCCGATACATCACCGATCTTTGGACCAAAAGCCATGGTTTGGATTTCTTTTGCCAGTAATTTATTTATTGCCAAATAACTGTAGCGATTTGGATTTAATGAAGCACCAAAAACAAGTGTCGTTTTCATAATATATTTCTCGTTCCGTTAAAGTGTGTTAATTACTGTAACTTTTTAATTTAATATTCGTCTTTTGATTAACCGTCAAAAATTTAATTCGTTGTGGTGCTATATTTTTATAGTTAATGGTTAGTGTTTAGTATGGCCCATCAACGAAAGAAACCCCGGCAAATTTGTCGGGGTTTTATTTTGTTCTTACATCAGGATAATTGAAAGCACCTTATACCCATTTCTATACAAAGATACTACTTCAAGTTAATTGCACTCTTTTAAAATAATTTGGTAAAAAAGAGGTCATCATAATTTTTAAAATATGTTAAAGTTTTTAATACTCGTAACATAAACTAATTACTATCGTCAGGTATATATCATCAATCAATCAAAAATCGAAAAGTCAATGAATAAGGTAGTTTTAATTTTTACACTACTTTTTAGCGCAGTATTCCACACAAATGGTGCTATTCCAAATCCAGATATTGTCCTGGGAAGTATTAGCGGCAGGGTAATCGACAATGTTCAGAAACAACCGGTTTCGTATGCGGCAATAGTGATCAAACGAGCTCCAGACAACACCACGATTACTGGTGGCATCACCAATGAAGATGGCACTTTCCAAATAAAAAAACTTCCTGAGGGGTCTTACATTGTAGAGGTGCAATTTATAGGATTTAAAACGCACACACGGCAGATTACTTTATCTAAAAACAATCGCAATCCAGATTTAGGAGTTATTTCCCTTGAAATAGAAGCTGAAGAACTTTCTGGTGTGGAAGTTGTAGCTGAGCGGACGACTATTGAGCAGCGCATAGATCGTAAAGTGGTTAATGTTGGTAAAGACCTTACAACTGCCGGGGCTACCGCTTCCGATATAATGAATAATATTCCCTCGGTAAATGTAGATCAGCAAACCGGACAACTTACCATGAGGGGAAACTCAAATGTAAGGGTTATGATAGATGGCAAACTATCTAATGTGCCAGTTGCGCAATTATTAAGACAAATACCATCTACCTCTATAAAGTCTATTGAACTTATTACCAATCCGTCAGCCAAATATAATCCTGATGGGATGAGCGGTATCATAAACATTATACTTCACAAAAATTCTAATAATGGATTTAACGGCAATCTAAACACAGGTCTAACTGTTGGTCAGGAAGCAAAGTTTAATAGTTCAATCGACCTCAACTATAGAAATGGCAAGGTAAATGTTTATGGTAATTATGGAAACAATATAGGTAAATATGTAAATGATGGATATATATACAGAATAGATGAAAACTCAGAACAATTGTTCGATTTTTTAGATAATCGTAAATCCAATTTATTTAAAATAGGAGTTGATTTTTATCTCAATGATAAGAACACCATTTCGGTTTTCACAAACCAGAACTATTTTGATGGTAAATCTGAAGGGCAAACACAAGTTACTTATTTTGATGATCCGTTACTCAATATGAATCAAATCTTCAATAATAAGAATGAGAATCACAGCCAGCAGTACAATTTTGACTATAAATTGGAATTTAAAAAAGAAGGGCATAATATTGAGTTAGAAGCGGACTATAACAAATTTACAGATGAAGAGATCGCAGATTTTAAATCGACAGGAAATACCTTATTCCCTGATTATCTCGATTTTGTTAACACCAAAAGGGATCAGACCATTGTTAATCTGGATTATGTAAATCCACTAGATTCCATTTCCAAACTGGAGGTTGGGCTGGAAGCAAGAATTTTTGAAACTAATGTGGATTATTCCTCTACAGGACTTTCATTTACACCCGATGGAAGTTTGATTTCAACTCCGGATACCGATTTTGTTTATGGCATGGACATCTACTCTGCCTATGCCAGTTTTGGACAGAATTATGATAAATGGGGGTATCAGGTTGGACTTCGTGTTGAAGATGTTGAGGTTAAGGCCGATACAAACCAGATAAGGGCCTTTACAGATAAGTATACAGAACTGTATCCTTCTGGTTTTGTCACCTATAGTCCAACAGAAAAAAATCAGTTTCAATTAAGTTATAGCAGACGGGTGGACCGTCCGGGACTAACACAGGTAAATCCTATTCGCGAGTGGTCTACTCCTTTATTATCCTCCTATGGAAACCCAACACTTGTTCCGCAATTCACAAATTCATTCGAGATAAATTATACCAGACGTTTGAAAAATGGAAGTATTACCACAGGACTATTCTACAGAAGTATTAAGGATGAGATTAACAGGGCCGTTTATATAGACAGATTAGACCTGAACAAACTTATACTAACCTTTGACAATTTCGACGACACATCTGCTTATGGAATTGAGGTCTCGGGCAATTATAAACTAACTAAATGGTGGAGTTTTAATGCCAGTTTTGATCTGTATTCACAAACCCAGCGGGGCATTACTGAAAGTTTGCAAACTGATAACAACACTGCCACCGAAGATGACATTATTACACAGGAAGTTGAAGTAGAAAATACAGCCTGGAATTTTAGAATGAACAATAGTTTTAAAGCAACCAAAAACCTCACTTTTCAACTATTTGGATTCTACCGAGGACAAAACAGAACCATTCAATTTGATGTGGAGCCCATGTATTTTGTGAATCTTGGTGCCCGTTATAATTTTGCCCAGGGCAAAGGTACTTTCAGTGTTAATTTCAATGATGTTTTCAACACAATGCGTTTCGCATTCAATGGGGATCAGCCTTTCGACCAGGTTGGTGAGTTCAATTGGGAGAGTCAAACTATTTTTGCAGGAATTTCGTATCGGTTTGGAAGTGGAAAAAACAAAGCTGCAAAACGAAAAAGAAGGGATAGCAATACTAAGCAGGGCGGCGGCGGTATTCTATAAATATTAATTGATAAAATATGCAGGGTATTGGTTGGTTATCTCTTGTAGTATTTGTCAATTAAATAAACCCCGGCTATTTAGTCGGGGTTTAAAGTTTAAGTTGAAGCACCAAATATACCAGTTGGCAATCCATCCAGGCTATTGGTATTCTTCTGGTCCATGTATTCCACAAGGCCTTTTTTACCTTTTTTTTCTGCCCATATATTGAGCATATTTCGCTCCGCCTTATAGTCCATTAGCGGTACACCCATCCCACATGAGGTCTGTACAAGTTTTATTTTCATTTCAATTAATTGCCTGCTGCCCGCTATTTCAGGAAATTGTCCAATATGCTCTTTCCAATAGGAATCTCGCTCATGGAATGCCCGTGCTTCACCATATAGACGCAAAATCATCGGCTTCCCTTCAAAAGCGCAAAACATGATGGTCATTCTTTTATCGTATTGCAGATGGGTTGCAGTTTCATTCCCGCTGCCCGTAAGATTTAACCAAAGAATTTTGGTGTTGTCAATAATTCTGAATGAATCCATACCTTTTGGTGATAGATTAATTGATCCATCCTTCATAGCAGTGGCAACAAAAAAAAGTTTTTGTTTAGACATAAAATCTACGTGAGTAGAATCTAGAATAGCATAACGTTTTCCCATCCCAATTAGATATATTTGTTTACCACCGGATTATAGCACTACCCCAGGTAAACCCACTCCCAAATGCAGCCAATACAACAAGATCTCCTTCTTTTATTTTACCCTGCTCCCACGCCTCAGTTAGCGCTATTGGTATAGAAGCAGCTGTTGTATTGCCGTATTGCATAATGTTATTGTAAACCTGGTCATCTCTTAACCTGAACTTTTTTTGTATAAATTGAGAAATACGCAAATTAGCCTGATGGGGAATTAGCATATCAATATCTGTTGACTCAAGATTATTTGCTTTTAATCCTTCAATAATTACCTCACTAAAACGAACCACGGCGTTCTTAAAAACAAACTGCCCATTCATATAAGGAAAGTAGGATACGTCATTGGAATCCTTATCTTTTAATATATCCAGGACCCATCGTTTTCCCATACCCGGAGCAATTAAGGAAAGTTCTTCTGCGTGGGCTCCTTCTGAATGCAAATGGGTAGACAAAATCCCTTTAGAATTATCCTCTTCTCTTGTTAAAACAACAGCACCGGCGCCGTCTCCAAAAATTACAGAGACACCCCGGCCACGGGTAGTCATATCAAGTCCGGCAGAATGTAATTCAGCACCTATTACAAGAACGTTCTTGTACATACCACTCTTTATATATTGGTCTGCCAGGGAAATACCATAAATAAAGCCGGAACATTGATTTCTGATGTCTATTGCCCCAACAGTTTTAATATCCAGATCTCTTTGCACTTGTACTCCTGGTCCCGGAAAGTAGTAATCCGGGCTCAAAGTTGCAAAAACAATAAAATCTATGTCGTCCTTATCTATTCCCGCTCTTTCAATTGCTATTTTTGCAGCCTTAACGCCCATAGTGGAAGTGGTATCCTCCCCTTTTATAACATGTCGCCGTTCCTTTATACCTGTTCTCTCCTGAATCCATTCATCATTGGTATCCATGAGTTTTGACAAATCGTCATTAGTTACCACATTATCAGGTACAAAATAACCCAGTCCACTAATTTTTGAATTATACATTAGCTAGTTTACTTGTTAGTTAATCTAAAAATAATTGCTTGTACATCAGGAAATAGTAGTTACAAGAAAAATCATTTCTTTAATCTAAGATAGCTAAAAAATAATTGATGATTTAAGAAGGCTCCCGGCACTAGTTTAAATATTTTCGAAAAGAATTTACCTCAACATTCGCCTTAAGATCGTGTAAAAGGTTGAACAAGCCGAAAAAGGTTCTATTAATATATAGAAAATGCTTAGAACCCCTGTTTCCATTCATTTTTCGAATATGTTCGTCCTTGGAATAACGCTCTCCGAGGGCGGCTATTTTAGACCAAAAATCCTCATTTCCAAAATCAAAGTATTCTTCATGGAATGGTGTTGTAAAAAGACCAAGCATTTCTTTAAATAAGGCTTTAAAGAATATAATCTCCTTTTCAGAATCTGATGGAGTTAGTATTTCCAGCTCGTATAATTTATCCATGAAAAAAGCATCATTTTCTATATTCTCTTTTTTAGCAAGTTCAAAATAGGGAACATAAAATTCATCCGGAACTTCCTTAATACATCCAAAATCAATGGCAACCAGTGTTTCCTGTTTACTAACAAGGAAGTTTCCAGGATGAGGATCTGCATGAACTTTTTTAAGCCCATGTAACTGGAACATATAAAAATCCCATAGTGTTTGTCCCAATTTATTTCCCACCTTAGAATTGAAACCTTGTTTGGAGAATTCACTTAAATGCTGCCCATGCATCCAATCCATAGTAATAATACGTTCACTGGAAAGTTCTTTATAATATTTGGGAAACTCTAAATTTGGGATTCCTTGGCAGGCCTTAGTTATTTCTTCACTGTGAATAAACTCCAAGCCATAGTCAGTTTCTTCAAGAAGTTTCAGTTCTACTTCTTTAAAGTATTTATCTGAATCTTTTCCCTGAAGATTAAACATTCTTATTGCTATGGGTTTGACGATTGCTAAATCGCTACTTATACTTTCAGCTACTCCGGGGTATTGTATTTTAACGGCCAACTCTTTTCCATCTTTTGTTGCTTTGTGTACCTGACCTATACTCGCAGCATTTATGGAGTTCCGTTCGAAGGAATCAAAGACTTCCTCGGGGAATTTATTTAAATATCTTTTAAAAGTTTTCCGCACCAAAGGGGCGGAAAGAGGTGGTACTGAAAATTGTGCCAAAGAAAATTTTTCAACATATGCAGATGGGAGTAAGTTCTTCTCCATACTAAGCATTTGCGCTACTTTGAGTGCGCTACCTTTTAGAGATTTAAGTCCATTATAAATATCTGAAGCATTCTCTTCATTCAACTCTTCCTTATCGTGCTCAGGATTTAC
>NZ_JBATGR010000060.1:0-1648 GCF_049665975.1 Eudoraea sp. | reverse complement strand
AGAATTTAATTTTTACAGAAGGCTGTAACGAAGGTTATGATATTGCCAAAATTGAGGAAGAACGACTTGCAGAACGCTATGGAAGGTCTATGATAAATGATTTTAACAATGGAACGGTGGCATGGACAGACTGGAATATTCTTTTGGATGAAACAGGTGGCCCCAACCATGTGGGTAATTTATGTTTTGCTCCGGCACATGGAGACACCAAAACCGGCGAACTTACATTAACGTATTCCTATTATTATATAGGGCATTTTTCTAAATTTATTCGCCCTGGCGCAAAAAGGATCAGTAGTGTTTCGAGCTCAAATTCCTTGCTGTCAACTGCATTTGTGAATACGGACGGTAGTTTGGTGATCGTGGCAATGAATCAAAGTGAAGCTCCTTTAGAATATGGGATCACCATGGATTCAAAAACTGCGAAAATTGAAATTCCGGCAAATGGAATACAAACTATTGTGATGTCAGAATAGTAATTTATCTGTCTGCCAAACCTAACAAAATAACCAAACCAAAAAAACAAAAAGATGGAAAAACCCGATCAAGTTATTAAAATGAATAAGTCTTATACGATTTTCATCAGTCTGATTGTCGCCCTAGGTGGTTTTTTATTGGGTTTTGACAGTGCTGTAATTTCTGGTGCGGTCAAGGGGATTCAGGTCTACTTTGAAATGACGGAATGGATGCTTGGTTTTTCTGTTGGATGTGTCGTTTTTGGAGCAATGACAGGGAATTTAATGGCTGGGCCCCTGAGTGATAAATTTGGTCGAAGAAATGTCTTGATCTTTGTAGCAGCACTTTTTATGATCTCAGCTAGCTGGTCTGCACTGGCAACAGGTTATACAGAATTTATTATTGCTCGGATTATTGGAGGCGTAGGCATTGGAGGCGCCCTATTAATAGCCCCTATTTATATTGGAGAAATAGCACCTCCCAAACTCAGAGGAAGTCTTGTATCATTCAATCAATTGAATATCGTTATAGGTATTTCGGTTGCTTATTTTTCTAATTATTTTCTGGTTAATATGGGAGAAGATAGTTGGCGCTGGATGTTGGGTGTGGAAGCTATTCCGGCCGCCATTTATTTTTTGACACTTTTTACCGTTCCAAGAAGTCCACGTTGGTTAATTACTAAATTAAATAATGTTAAACTGGCAAGAAAGATTCTTGTAAAGATTGGAGGAGAGGAATATGCCGAGCTTACTATCGCCGAGATTCTGCGAGGCATTGACCTGCAAGAAGAAAAGGGCAGAATATCCGATTTCTTTAAATACAGAAATCGCAATATCATGATTATCGCACTGGGCATTGCTTTTTTTCAACAAATTACTGGGATTAATGCAGTTTTTTATTATGCGCCAACCATATTTGAACAAGCCGGTGGAAGTACAGATTCTTCATTTCTACAAGCAATTGTAGTGGGCCTTACCAATCTTGTATTCACTCTGGTAGCTATATGGTTAATTGACAGGCTGGGACGTAAACCCCTTTTGTTAATAGGTACAACTTTTATGACTATCGCTCTTTTAATGGCTGCCCTAGCATTTAATAATGCCACCTATGATTTTAATGATAAAACCCTGGATAAAGTTGGCAACACTGAGATAAGAACTGCTTTAACAGATTTAAATGTCAAATCTTTCGA
>NZ_JBATGR010000059.1:0-11787 GCF_049665975.1 Eudoraea sp. | reverse complement strand
ATCGCTCTGGTCATTGAGCAGGACCTTTTCAAATGGGTAGATTACGTAGGCGTGTTTAAACTTCGGGGCTCTTTGGGGGATTTCTTTTTCCTCGTGGAGATGGGTTGAGAGGAAGCTGTTTAGTTCCTCGTAGCCTTCATTGTTTTTGGCAATACCTACAAAGCATTGGTCTGCTCCGTTTCTAAAATCGATCCCTAAAATAGGTTTTATGTTGTATTCCGGAGCTTTACGGACAAAGTTCAGGCCTGCAGAGGTATTGTTGATATCTGTAAGTACCAGTTGAGTCACCTGGTTTTCCCGGGCAAGTTCTAAGAGGGCTACTTCGGAAAAAGCACCATATCGGAGGCTGTAGTAGCTGTGACAGTTGAGGTACATAGGTGTTGGTATTCGATTTGTTGTTGTTGTTCTAGTTCTTCATCTTCTTTGCCTTCTCTTCATTTCTCAGCTCCTGATTTCGGAGCTTTCATGCACTATTCTGCGGATAAGGGTTTTTAAATCCTATTTTTAGTTTCATCTTTATCCACCGTAGCTCGCAAGAGCGAAGGTGGATATTACTGCTTTCTATGCGCCAGTACTATAGGCGGTTGGCCATTAAAGGGGTTATGCATTCTGCCAATAGTTTTAGCACCAAGGCCGGAGGCTCTTAGTACACTTTTATCCCCAAAGCGCTCCCGAATGTTATCCATTGCTGCATAGAGGTTCAGGGCTTCTTCAGTATCCTCAAACAGGTTGATCTGGTAATTGCCCGGCACCAGATGGCTAAAGCGGATACCTATAAGCCTCACCAGCAAACGCCTGTTATACAGGACTCTGAACAGCTCCAGGATTTTGGGGATCAAAATATGATCTGCACTGGTGTAGGGGATCCGGACTTGTTTGGAATAGGTGTTAAAATCTGAATACCTGATCTTGACGGCAATGCAGGCGGTAAGCTTTTCCCCCCTGCGTAGCTGGTAGGCCAGGTTCTCTGTCATGGCTATAAGGATGCCTTTTAGTTTACTAACATCTATGGTATCGCGGTCAAAGGTACGTTCTGTAGAAATGGATTTACGGTCGCAAAAAGGGATCACGGGGGAATTGTCTACCCCATTGGCCCGTTTCCAGATGACAGCGCCGTTAGCCCCCAGTACACGTCGCATAAGGTCCACAGGCATTTCCTGTACGGTTTTTACTTTTCTGAGCCCCAGGTTTCTTAACGTCTGGTAGGTTTTGTCGCCCACCATAGGGATCTTTTTTATAGATAGCGGGGCCAGAAAGGGTTTTTCATAGCCAAAATCTACTTTCAGCTGGTTGTTGGGTTTGGCCTCGTTGGTAGCTACTTTAGAGACTACTTTGTTTACAGACAGTCCGAAAGAAATGGGGAGCCCGGTTTCTTTAATGATCATTTTCCGCAATTCAGTGGCGTAATGGTAGCAACCAAAAAAGCGGTCCATCCCGGAGAGGTCTGCGTAAAACTCATCTATGCTCGATTTCTCAAAAACGGGGACCTGTTCTTTTATGATTTCGGTGACCAGATCAGAGTGCTTGCTATAGGTGCCCGCGTTACCTCGGATGACAACGGCTTCAGGGCAAAGTTCCCGCGCCATTTTCATGGGCATTCCGGAATGTATTCCAAAACCCCGGGTCTCGTAGCTGCAGGCAGCCACTACTCCTCTATCGCTGGTACCACCTACCAGCAGGGGTTTGTTTTGCAACTCAGAATTAATGAGCCGCTCTACGGACACAAAAAAAGTATCCAGATCCAGATGAAGAATGGTCTTTTGCATAACTGTCTAAAAAGGACAGCTAAGTTATGGATTATTTCCTATTTTTTGGATTATTTCCATTTTATTTTAAACCATTTTAGCGAAATTTCTGCATGCACTAGTCAAAGGCAAAGCCCGTAGTTACCCTAAATATAAATGCATAGAGTGCAATTAAGAACATTGCAAAGCAAAACCATGCAAAAAGTTTAAAATAATTTCGAACAATAAGGGTTCCTAAATTCCTGAATCCTTCTAAATAAATTTCCTTAAGTATATCTATAGTTTTCATAACACTAATTTTAGAATTCACTTATAAGACTTCAAAAGCCGTTCTAAGTTTAGTTTTTTGCCGCTCTTTTAGCCAAGGGAACAGAATTCCCAGATAAAATGCATAATTTCTGTATAAGATCCCTGGAATAGAGATTATAAGAAACGGGTAGGAGTAACAACAAAAAATCCCCGTAAGCTTAACACTTACAGGGATTAATTAATATTTAGGTTGGTTATTTAATTCGTCTACCTAAAACCAGTAAAAGCAAAGGCAGATGTGAAACTACTGCACCCCTGCAGCGGTTATTATCATAAACATCATCACAGAAATAAACAAACATCCTGCAGCAACAAGAACGTCAACCAAAGTATATCCTTTATGTCTTTGAGCCATAGTATTTTATTTTAAGTTAATAATTAGTCAAATGCAAATCCTGTATACACCCTGAAAATAAAAGCATAAAGCACCACAAAAAACATAATAAAACTGAACCAGGCAAAAGCCTTAAAATACTTCTGTACAATAAAATTCTCCAAATTCCTGAAACCTTCCAGATAGATTTCTTTTATAAGTAAAGCTGTTTTCATATATCCCAAATCTTAAAAATTAATATGCTCCCAAATTGTGGCTTTTATCAATTCTTATTTCAAATTATAGGTTAAAAACACATTTATTTGATATAATGCGTAATTGATTCAGAAGAACGGACTTAGTCGCTGTTTATACTGAAAGGGGATTTTACTTCCATTAGTCAAACAAACCGTACCTATCGACCAACGGCGTATGGGATTTGCTCAAATTAGAAATACTGCTTTTAAACGACTATAAAAAATCTCCCGGGAATTGACTTATGAATATTGTCCTGGCTGATCTTGTTGCAGTGGATAAGAAATAAATTAGGGATGGGGTTTAGAAGGAATATATTAGGAGAATGACAAAGGAAATTACAAAACAAAAACAGGAAAAGAGTACTGCCGGATAACTTGCCAATAAAATACCTAATTTATCATTATTTATAAATTTTAGTTAGAGACATAGTTAAGCAGGCTGAAGTTCACCCAAATGATCTACCAGCCTGAAGGTGCTTCGGGCTTAAAAATTTGTGCATGGGATTAGGAGGTACACATTATAGACAAACAGCGCCTGGATAAATCCTTAGTAATTCCTTTGGAAGAGGTTAAATTTTAAACTAAAAAACCCACCGGGAAATCCCGGCAGGTTAATACATTTTTAGCAAACTATTAAATTGAAATTAATATACACCAATAATCAATTGAAAAGTGAAATACCTAAAAACAGGTTTATTAGAAATCAGCGTCGTTATCTCCCTCTCCAATAGGTTCTTTCCCAGTTCTGATGTAACCCATATTCAAGTTTAAAGAATAACTAAAATAAATTGGTTTTTCATTTCTCAAAATATCTATAATATTCGGATACATTGACATAGGGTAGCGCAAGTACACTAATTTATTTCTTTTATCGTAACTATTTTCAGGCACGCTTTTATTATCCGGATAGAAGTTTATCTGTACAACAAAATCATCATGATTATAACATTTTACAAGGGCACGTGGGTAAACACGACTCTTATCAGCTCCTCCGGCTTGAAAGTGAACCCAATAATGGTCTATTTCGCTATCTATTAACTTCATTGTGTCTGGTTTTAAATTAATTATTTAGAGCAACAAGTTAAAGATTATTTCACAAGATATAAATAGATTAAGCAAAAAAAGATATCTTTTTTTGTCTTAGGGATAATATATTTTAAGTTTTGATGACTCAAAGGGGCCATAATTTGTAATCTGTTTACCGTATTTAAGTGAGTTCATGTTCATTCTATACTTGTTCTATATTGAATTTGAAAGAGATAATGAAAAGTATAAAATCATAGAAAAAAGCCTCCAGAAAATACTGGAGGCTTTGTACCTCGGGTGGGATTGAATTACTCTGTAATTCTTCCCTTCCAGGTCGTTTTGAAAACAACAATAGGAAACACAACGCATCACTTCAAAAAAAAAGCGAGCTTCATTTTTGAAACTCGCCTGAATTTCCACCTAATTGTGGTTTATCCGTACCTCGGGTGGGAATCGAACCCACACGTCCGAAGACACTGGATTTTGAATCCAGCGCGTCTACCAGTTCCGCCACCGAGGCAAAGGGATTGCAAATCTAAAAAATTATTTCGGTTGAAAAACTAAAATAACCCACATTTATCCTTTAGCAACCCAAATAAATTTTTAAATTTGCACCTCCTTAAGAATCAGGGGTTTTAAGAAACTAGAAAACAACATATTAACCATGGCTTATCAAGTACCCGAACCAAAGATTTTTGCCTGTACACAAAGTATGGAATTAGGTAAAAAAATTGCTAAATCATATGGCGCGGATTTGGGTAATGTTTTGTTTTCACATTTTAGTGACGGGGAATTTCAACCTTCATTTGAAGAGTCTATTCGAGGGACAAGAATTTTTGTCATAGGTTCTACCAATCCAAGTTCTGAAAATCTTATGGAAATGCTGCTAATGTTAGACGCTGCAAAGCGTGCGTCAGCCAGGCATATTACCGCTGTAATTCCCTATTATGGTTGGGCCAGGCAGGACCGAAAGGATAAACCAAGAGTTCCTATAGCGGCCAAATTAATTGCGAAAATGCTCGAAACTGCAGGGGCTACACGTATTATTACCATGGACCTTCATGCAGATCAGATACAAGGGTTCTTTGAAAAACCAGTAGACCATTTGTTTGCTTCTACCCTATTCCTTCCTTATCTGAAGAGCTTAAATTTAGACAATCTTACAATAGCATCTCCAGATATGGGTGGCTCCAAAAGAGCCTATGCTTATTCCAAGGCACTTGAATGTGATGTAGTGATCTGTTATAAACAAAGATCCAAGGCCAACGTAATATCTCATATGGAACTTATTGGCGATGTACAGGATAAAAATGTGGTACTGGTAGATGATATGGTAGATACCGCCGGGACATTAACCAAAGCCGCCGATCTTATGATGGAACGAGGGGCTAAAAGTGTAAGAGCCATAACCACCCATGCTTTGTTATCAGGTAATGCCTATGAAAAAATAGAAAAATCGCAATTGTTAGAATTGATCGTTACAGATTCTATCCCTATTAAAAAAGAAAGTGGAAAAATAAGAGTTTTGAGTTGTGCTGATCTGTTTGCAGACGTTATGCACAGAGTTCATCATAACACCTCAATTGCGTCCAAATTTTTAATGTAAATATTAATTAAACTTAGATAATGAAATCAATTACAATCAAAGGATCAGAAAGAGAAAGCGTGGGCAAAAAGGCAACGAAGGCCCTACGTAATGCTGGAAAGGTTCCTTGCGTGGTATACGGAGGGGAAAAACCATTGCACTTTTCAGCGGATGAATTAGCATTCAAAAATTTAGTGTATACTGCAAAAGCCCACACAGTAAAGGTTGATTTGGATAAAGGTGACAAATTAAAAGCAGTAATGCAGGATATACAGTTTCATCCTGTAACTGATAGAATTCTACACGTAGATTTTTACCAACTGTTTGATGATAAAGAAGTTACAATGGAAATTCCTGTTCGTTTACACGGTAGTTCCCCGGGAGTAAGAAATGGAGGACGCTTACTATTTAGAAATAGAAAACTGACTATTACGGCCTTACCAGACAACCTTCCCGATTTCTTTGATATAGATATTTCTAAATTAAAAATTGGAGATAACATCCTGGTAGAATCATTGCTAAATGATGACTTTACAATTCTACAACCAGATTCTACTGTGGTGGTTCAGGTTAAAACTGCTCGTGCGGTCATAGAAGTTGAAGAGGAAGATGAAGAAGGAGTAGAAGGAGTAGAAGGTGCTGAAGGAGTAGAAGGTGCTGAAGGTGGAACAGAAACTGCTACTGAGGGTGGAGAAGCCCCAGCAAAAGGCGCTGAATAAATAATCTCAAGCTATTAATAAAAAGCATCCCATCCGTCATATATCAGGATTCGGGATGCTTTTGTATTTTTACCCTTAACCAATTGAGGGGATGAGAAAATTTTTTGAAATTCTTTTTGGAAAGGAAAAACGACTACTAGAAGAAACAGATTCCATGAAAAAGTACCTGTTAATTGGCTTGGGAAATATAGGTGATGAATATAAAGACACCAGACATAATGTTGGCTTTCAGGTTCTTAACAAGTTATCTGAAAAGGAAAAATTCTCCTTTGAGACCCAAAAATTAGGAGATTTGGGTTCCTTTAAGATAAAAGGCAGAAGTGTTTTATGCTTAAAACCATCTACCTATATGAACCTAAGTGGTAAATCTGTAAAATATTGGATGGAGAAAGAAAAAATTCCATTAGAAAATATCCTGGTCATCACAGATGATTTAAACCTCCCTTTTGGGACATTACGACTAAAAACTAAGGGAAGTGATGGCGGTCACAACGGTCTTAAGGATATTCAAAATAGCTTACAAACTGTGAATTACAACCGATTGCGAATTGGAGTTGGCTCTGAATTTAATAAAGGAAGACAAGTAGACTATGTCCTTGGAAAATGGAATGACGAAGAAAAACATGCCCTGCCTGAACGGCTAGAGAGAGCCAATGAACTTATTGCATCTTTTATCCTTGCCGGTGTAAAGATTACCATGAATGAGTATAACAATTCCTAGACTACCTTACCACTCGGACCAGTACTTCTTACAAAAATGCTTAGAAACTATAAGGCCCGAAAGGAATAAATCCCTGAATCTGAGCTGTTTCCCTCAGTATCTTTAGTGATCACCTTCCAATAATATATTGTATTAGCAATAGTATTTATTTTAATACTGGATACAGAAGATGCAGGTGAAGCTACTAAGACCTGAGGAGGAGATATCGTATCCAGAAATATCTCATAACCCACTATATCATTATCAACATCTGCCCCGGACCATTCCAAAACGATATCTCCGTTGATATCACGCACTACTGAAGCCCCGGATAAAGGTGTTATTATTTGTGCCGGAAAGGGAGTATGGGAAATTTGAGACCCTGCATTGAAAAACTGCCAGGTTGTACTTGATGCTGTTTCCTGCACCTCTGTATTCCTGGTAACAACTAACCATGAATAGGGAGTGCCTTTTTCTATGGTGAGTTCTGCGCTGGTGAATTGGGTGTTAGCGGTTTGAGTAATCCCCGTTAAAAGATTGGCAACCCTTAATTCATAGGTGTTTGTATTGTCTGCCGTTTGCCACTTGAACTCTACCCTGCTCGTAGTTGGAGTTATACTTACGCCCGTGGTGCAGAGGGAGTTCTGTAATGGAAAAGTTAAAACCGCCGCTGAGGGTGGCTTGGGTGAGTCCTTTTTACAGGCTGTAAAAAGCAGGCTTATGAATATTACTAAAACAATTCTCATCGCTTCAACACTTTATAAGTTCCTTTAAGAGTTTCTCCTCTTACATTTACATAATACAGCCCGGAAGGTAATCCGGCAAAATTAAGTGTAAGTGTATCCTCATTACCATCATACTTTTGACTGCTGATAAGTCGGCCGTCAGATGCAAAAATGGCAATGTCTACCTGGCTTGAAATTGGTCCTAAAAACACATTTAAAGTCTCCACTACCGGATTTGGATAGATAACCGGATCAGCGGAAATAATAACTGTCTCATCATATGTCCCCTGACAAGGCTGATTGGTAGAAACTTTTAAGGTATTTAGCCCCTGCTTCAGATCCAGTATAATTTCTGAACTTTCTGACTGGGTAAGGATCCCATTTAATTCAATAGTATACAATTGGGCACCGGATAATGTCAGAACTGCCTGCAGGCCCTCTGGAGAAACCACAGAACTTACAATTAAAGGTTCTGGCTCATTTATTACTACGTCAAAACAGACTTCCTCAAAGGTATTTGCACCATCCGTTCCGCTAATGCAAACGGAATACGTGCCGGAAGCTAAATTTTCCAATTTATAATCCTTGGTAAAGTCTTCGGTAATATTCAACCCGCTACCTAATACATTAACAGTGTAAGCCATAGACATTAAGGCAGTTATTTCAAATGATCCGTTATCACTGGTGATACAAGATTCACTTTCTATTGCCAGGTTGAAATTATTCTCAGCAAAACGAAAAACGGGACAACCGTCCGCATTAACTTCGGTTCCCGGTGGTGTTCCCAGACAAAGGTCATCTCCATCATCAAAAACGCCATCTTGATCATTATCGGGTCTCAATTCACCTTCACCACAGATTTCCAGGTAAAAGTTATCAATACTACCTCCATCGGCTGGGGCAGTATCAAAAACTGTTAGTATCCATTCGCCAAAAGAAGATTCGCCATTAAAAGAGGCTAATGAACCCAGGGGGCTTACTATGCCACTAATTGCGGCCGCTCCGCCACCACAAATAAAAGCAACTCCGGCATCATCAAAAACGGCATCAATATTTTCTAATTCCCCACAGGAATTGGAAGTTAAAATAACTTGTGTACCCTGGGGTGATGTAATACTAATTATCAGATCGGCCAGGAAAGTATGCTCTAGTTCTAATCCTACATTTACATCCGTTATCGGCAAATCATTTAAAAATGTAATTGTAGAAGTTACTGTTGGTGTGCCTATAGAGGTAATGTCTACGGGCAGGTCCTGAGCTATTTCTATGTCGCAACTAATTGTTATCGTCGTAAAGCTGAAAGCCGGGCCAAAAGTTCCATCACCACAAGAGTTTTTTGGTTTTATTCTCCAGTAATAAGTGGTTTCTTCTTGCAGGTTTTCCGGTAAATAATTATTAAAAATAACATCGCTGGCAGATTCAATTATTGAAGTGAACAGCATATCTGTGGCAATTTCTATATCATATGAGGAGTACTGGGCATTCAACTCCCAGCTAAGTTGTTGTTGCAGACCTACCCCTGTTGCCATATCCAGAGGGGTCTGTAAAACGACATCTGAGAAGTTAGCATCGTTTATATTAATATTTAATGTTACATCTTTAATAATACTCAAAGAAGTGGCTGTGACGATTACAGGATAATTCCCTGGAAGAATAAGATCTGTGTTTGAAAAAGTAATGGAAACCGGAGTGTTATTTAATATTGCGGTGGGCGGTGTAAAAACTGCCGTGAGACCGGCAGGCATCCCCTGAACACTGAAGGTAACCTCCTCATTAAAGCCTAAATAGGTTTCATATATAAAAGGTGCCACAAGGTCATTAGGTTCACAAACTTCATAATTGAGGTCTGCAAAGTTTAAAATAACTTCAGAATCCTCAATTACAAAATCAGAAGAATTAATACTGAAGAAAATATTGTTTGTGCCCTTAACCATAATACGTGCGGTTGTAGTGCTATTACCAGGAATAATAACCTCATGGCTGCCATCGTTTGGAACTGCGCTGGCCAGTTGTATTGGAAAACTCAGGCCTCCGTCTGTAGATAGAAATATATCTACCGCTGCTGTATTTATTGGGGTTTTGTTAGTATTGGCAACATCCCAGCTAATAGTCTGTACAGATCCGGCTGTATAGGTCTCCGTTGTGTTTTGCGAGTTTACAACAAATGGCCCCGCACTATTTAAAACATTAAGCTTTACCAGCTCTGAAGCTACCTGGCCCCCTCCCGTTGCGTTATCTCTAACGGTTAAGGCAAAGTTCATTTCGCGTTCCACATTAGAAACCGTTTCCCATGCCGAACTTATCAGCGGATTGGTTTGCGTAAGATTCCCCTGGATAACCTCCGCTAATTTTGGAAAATATCTGTCGGCAACTACGGTGGGTTTAAGCGATCTGAAATTTGCGCCACTCGGATTGTCGGGTCCGAAATTTTCTGTTGTGACCACACCGTCATCAATCTGTTCCCATGCATAAGTAAGTATATCTGTAGTATCAGGATCTATTGCATTTCCTGCTAATACAAATGGGGTTCCTTTGGGAATAATATAATCCCCTATGGGATTAATAACCGGAGGGTTGTTTGTTAAAGACGTAATTTCTCCACAACTAGTGGTCTGAAGATATTCAATGATTTGAAATATGCTGTTATAATGGAAATAGTCATCCCCGTTTGGGGCTACGTTTTGTCCGGGTATTATGCCCGCGTATCCCATGATGGTGGTTCCTGTACCCGGTTCGGCCTGCACCAAAGTACCTTCAGATTCAAAAGACCAGGTATGATTTGCTCCAAATTGATGCCCCAATTCATGTGATACAAAATCGAGATCGAAGATATCACCCTGCGGATTTAAGGCGGCAGCATATCCACTTCCTTTTTGGTTATCTCGGCAAACAGAGCCTATAAAGCCCGCATTACCCCCATCTGTATCTTCATGAAATAAATGACCTACATCATAATTTGCTTCACCAATTGTTGTGGTAAGTGTATTTTGAACCTCTGAATTTAAATTTCCCCCATAGGGGTCTGTATCAGGGTCTGTAAAAATCACCAAATCCGTATTGGCTATTAATTCTAAAGTAACGCCTAAATCTGTCTCAAAAACCTGGTTTACCCTTGTAAGTGTAGCATTTATTGCTGCAAGAGCGTCGGCCACCGTACCTCCATGAAATTGGGTATAATCTCCTGTAGCAGAAATTGCTATTCTGTATTTTCTTAGAATCTGATCATCCACTAGTTTTGAAACAGACCCATCTATGCTTTTTTCAATGGCTGATTGTGTAAAACAAATGAATTCGCTGTTGAGCTTCGCATGTAAACTTCTGTCGTAAACTACATAAGCACTACTTCCATCTGAGGCTTTCTCCATAAAAGTCGTCTTTTCACTTCCTGCATGAACAATCATGCTTTGCACTCCCTTGTGTGAAATGCTAAATCGAATACGGTCTTTATTTCCATCCAAACTATAACCTGAATAGGATTTTATACCGGGATATTTTTTTGCCAATTCCGGTGAGAAGACGGGATTTTCTGAAACCCTGAACGCCCTTAGTTTCCCTTTAACATCAGGAAAATAAACTATTCCATCAACTTTCTTAAGGGTAGATATGGATAAAAGTTCCTCAGATAAAGATGCCTGGTCCAAATCAAAAACCCTTACCTTAGTAACATCCGGATTGGATAGTGAAGGTGAAGAAAACTTACCAGGTGAAATTTCCTGCCCCCAATACTTGGATTGCGCAGATCCGTAAAAGGAGAGAAATATTATGGAAATTGATAAAACAAGACGTAGTTTTGCTAACATCAAGGGATTTTTAAACTTTTAAAAGTAAGCCTTTTTATTATTTTATTTGTGTGGTCACAGTTCAAAGCATTTCCAATTACGATAAAAAGCACGCTACTGCTATAACCATTGGCACTTTTGACGGTGTTCACATAGGTCACAGAAAAATACTTGAACGCCTCATAAATGATGCCAAAAAAACTAATCTGCGATCTACGGTACTTACTTTTTTCCCACATCCCAGAATGGTTTTACAAAAAGATACCGAAATAAGGCTTCTGAATACCATCCAGGAAAAAATCAAAATTTTAGAGCACATTGGCCTGGATTACTTAATTATTCATCCCTTCACTCTTGAATTCTCACGTATTTCTTCCACCGAATTTGTTAGGGACATCCTGGTGAATGAATTAAAGGTCAAAAAAATTATTATAGGTTATGACCACCGCTTTGGCCGTAACAGAAATGCAAACATACAAGATCTTTCGGCCCTTGGGAATACTCTAAATTTTGAAGTTGAAGAAATTCCGGCACAGGAAATAGATGATGTTTCTGTAAGTTCAACAAAAATCAGAAATGCGCTTATAGAAGGAGACATAAAGACTGCCAATGAATACCTGGGGTATAAC
>NZ_JBATGR010000058.1:0-12714 GCF_049665975.1 Eudoraea sp. | reverse complement strand
GCCCCAGCCCCAGCTTGGACCCCAATAACCACCCCAGCCCCAACCGGCGCCGTTGTAGTTATTGATAGTGACATTGGATTGATTATCACCCCATCCGGCATAACCCGCGTAATCATTATAACCTTGATAATAATTTCCTTCCGGTACAGCCACAAGACTATCATTTACTACAAGACTATCATTTACTACATCTCCTCCGTAATAGTCATCTACATCTGTAAAGACTTCGTCTTCCATGAATTCATCTATTTGATCCGCCTTCTGGCCAAAATAATCACCATAAATACCATCACCCTGCTTTTGTGTGGGCTGTTGTTTTTTCTTTACATAGACCTTTTGTGCTCCTTCAGCGTAGATACCATCATTATCATAATAGGAAGCCTCCTGATAGGAACCACAGGAAACCAATAATATGCCTGCAACGAGGAGCGTTGTAGCCTTTATTAATTTAGGAAGGGGCAGAGATTGTATCATCGCTTTAAATTTATATTGTTGAACATTTTAAAAATAGTTAGTTTTACCGAACTATTTCGATAATAAGGACACAAGATTTGTGCCAAAGTATATTTGATGGGAAAAAATTTAACTAAAAGTAGCGAGGATTATTCCAAATGGTATAATGAACTCGTGATCAAGGCTGATTTGGCCGAAAACTCAGGTGTTAGGGGATGTATGGTAATAAAACCTTATGGTTTTGCCATTTGGGAGAAAATACAGGCGGGCCTGGACAAGATGTTCAAGGATACCGGGCATCAGAATGCCTATTTTCCGTTGTTTATTCCAAAATCATATCTGAGTAAAGAAGCGAGCCACGTCGAAGGATTTGCCAAGGAATGTGCGGTAGTCACTCATTACAGGCTAAAAAGTGCAGAAGACGGTAGCGGTCTTATTGTGGATGAAGATGCTAAACTGGAAGAAGAACTTATAGTAAGGCCAACTTCTGAGACTATTATCTGGGATACATATAGAAAGTGGATTCAGTCCTATAGAGATCTCCCACTCTTAATTAACCAATGGGCTAATGTGGTACGATGGGAAATGAGGACACGCTTATTCCTTCGCACTACTGAATTCCTCTGGCAGGAAGGTCATACGGCTCATGAGACCGAACAGGAGGCAATAGATGAATCTGAATTGATCCTGAATATTTATGCGGATTTTGCTGAAAATCATATGGCCGTCCCTGTGATCAAGGGAACAAAAACAGAAAGTGAACGCTTTGCAGGTGCAATAGAAACTTATTGTATAGAAGCCCTGATGCAGGATGGAAAGGCATTACAGGCCGGAACATCACATTTTTTGGGCCAGAATTTTGCCAAAGCTTTTGATGTGAAGTTTGCAACCAGGGAAGGCAAACAGGAATACGTATGGGCCACTTCATGGGGTGTTTCTACACGCCTGATGGGTGCTCTTATAATGACACATAGTGATGATAATGGTCTTGTTTTACCTCCTAAACTGGCCCCCATACAGGTTGTTATAGTACCTATATACAAAGGTTTAGAACAATTAGATGCAATCTCTGAAAGGATAAACCCTTTGGTAAAAGAATTGCAAAATAAAGGTATTTCAGTAAAGTATGACAAGCGCGATACCCACAAACCCGGATTTAAATTTAATGAATATGAATTAAAGGGAGTACCTATCAGAATTGCTATTGGGCAGCGTGATATGGAGAATGGGACCTATGAACTGGCACGAAGAGATACCCTGGAAAAACAAATTGTGGAAGCCGATGAGGTAGTATCTAAAATTGAGTTTTTACTGGAAGACATTCAGCGAAATATATTCGAAAAAGCCAGAAATTATAGAGAGGAACACATTACCGAAGTTGATGGGTATGAAGAATTTAAAAAGGTTTTGGATCAGAAAGGTGGCTTTATTTCGGCACATTGGGATGGTACTGCGGCTACAGAGGATAAGATAAAAGAAGAAACAAAAGCAACAATTAGATGCATTCCATTAGACTCCACTGGGGAAGCTGGTAGCTGCATGGTTACGGGAAAACCTTCTTTAAAAAGGGTGCTCTTTGCCAAAGCGTATTAGGTGTAGTCAAAAAAATATATAATGGAGTTGGTATAGTAAAAAATAATTGTATTTTTGCATCCGCATTTATGCGATCTAAAGGCCCGTTCGTCTAGGGGTTAGGACGCCAGGTTTTCATCCTGGTAACAGGGGTTCGATTCCCCTACGGGCTACAAAGAATACTGAAAGTTTGAAATGTGATTAATGAGGACAGTTGAATAGTATGGGACTCATTTTTTACATGAACATTAAAAAAATAATTAATGGCCCGTTCGTCTAGGGGTTAGGACGCCAGGTTTTCATCCTGGTAACAGGGGTTCGATTCCCCTACGGGCTACAAAAAAATATAAAGCCCGAATAAACAAAATTTAAAAAAAATGGCAAATCACAAGTCGGCATTAAAGAGAATCAGAAGAAACGAAGTTGTGCGATTACGTAACAGGTATCAGCACAAAACCACAAGAAACGCAATAAAAAAATTGAGAGGTGAAACCGACAAAAAGGCGGCGGAATCCCTTTTGCCAACCGTGGTAAGCATGATAGATAGGCTTGCTAAACGCAATATTATTCATGCAAATAAAGCGGCTAATTTAAAAAGTAAACTTACAAAGCATATTGCTGCCATATAAGTATTCGAACAAACTACCAAAGCCCTTGCCTTACGGTTAGGGCTTTTTTTATGGCGTATAGTGTCGATCAATATACTCAATGGCCTCGGATTGAGTCATCGCCGCAAAGCTTTTATATCTCGAGTGTACATCTACTATTTCATCCATTGCTTTTTCAACAAGTTCACGATTTTCCCAATTACTCAGCGATGAGACCACGGTAGCTAAACAACCTTTTTTATAAGCAATTTGGCCAAGGACATGAATCAGGGTATTGCGCACTCTTGAAGTTTTATCAAATTGTAGTTCCTTTAGAAGTGGGAGTATATCCTGAGGATGAGTTCTTCCCCTTAATTCTATCCCGTGACAAATTTCACGCCGCACTTCCTTATTGGGATGATGAAGATATTTTTTGGCCCATTCCAAAGCGGGTTTGGGATTTTTAGCCCCCACTTTTTTAAGGGAACCAATCACGGCATTCCGTACGATATGGTGCTTATCAAACAGAGCAAAATCAAAAAATTCACAAACGCTCTCAAAATCTGTTTTACCAATTTCACCTGCTGCATTCATTGCAGTTTGTCGCTCTTTTTCATTTTCTGAACTTAGCATAGCTTTGATAGTTTCCAATATTTTCAATTTTAAGGAACTATCGGTATTGAACAACTTTCCTGTTACCGTATAGGCTGCCTTGCGAACGTATGTATCCTCATCAGAGAAGTATCTTTTTATCGCAACAACGCTGCTATGGTGTAGATCATCAATTATGGCGTTCCGGATGTCGGCTACCAGTCTTTCCCTTTCAATCTTGGATAAATCGTAGAATCCCATCTGGTAAAATTATAAAAAGCTTCTAACTACATGCTTCACCGAAAATTACCGGCTTAATCATAAATTCGGATAATCTCACCATTGGCTTTTCCCTCCACACTTCTAATATACCCCATTAACATTTTGTCCATTGGTATAGGGTTATGGCCAGGAAAATAATCCCCGTATTTATCTAAAGCTTCTTCAACAAGGCCAGAGGATACCGCATTAATTCTAATTCCATTATCAAGTTCAAGGACAACAGCCTTGACAAAACTGTGGATTGCCCCGTTAACCATAGCTGCGCTGGCAGTCATTATTACGGGATCGTCTGCAAGAATACCGGTGGTTAAGGTTATGGAACCATTTGGATTTAGATAATTTTTACCAATTCTTACCAGATTTACCTGTCCCATTAGCTTACTTCGTATACCAATATAATAGTCATCCTCAGAAAGATCATTAAATGGAGCCCACTTGGCTTCACCGGCAGCACATATTATAGCATCCAGTGGGCCAATTTTCTTAAAAAGCATTTCAATTGATTCACTACTTGCAATATCTACAACTTCTTCACCAGACTTTCTCCCGGCAGTAATAACATTGTGTTTTTTTGAAAAATACCTGCTAACTACTCTCCCAATTGTTCCACTTCCTCCAAAAATCAAAATTTTCATTATTTCCTAATCAAATAATAGTTTTCGCCTTCTCATTCTAACAAATCCTATAGCGAAACAACCGTTCATAACAATAATTAGAATTAAGTGTAACTCTCTCAACAAAGATCCAAATTCGTAAAGTGATGGGTAATTCCTGGCTATTTTTATTGGTACGTAACCAAAATAGAAAATAAGCATACCTAAACTTAACCAGGACAACAGATCTCTTGTTAAAAACCAAACCCCGTATTGCACTTTTAAATGGTTCCAATAGAAAAAGATACCATAAATTAAAACAATTGCCCCTAAAATATAAGCGGCAAGCTGGGGTTGAGTAGCAAACGATTGGAAAAACATGTTAACTACCGAGGTAAATAAAAAGGCAAATGCTCCAACTTTTATTAATTTCCTGTGCCTTTTACTCGGGATATAGGAGTAGTAAACATAATAGAAATACAAAAAAAACACTATATTATAGATGTTGAAAATAACCCAGTTATTGTTGTAATAAATTTCTTTAAGGATCAGGCTGATCTCATTATTATAGAGGATAAAATTTCCAAGTAGTTCATTTAAGAAAGTATACATTAATAAAATTGGTAAATACCGCAGTGGAGTATCATAATATCTGGGAAAGCGCCATAGCGCTAACAGTACTACTATACCATATAGCGGTAAAAACGAATTCTCTAAAACTGAATCTAGAAAGCTCTGATTCATTTGCCTGTTGTACGTTTGAATAGGTATTTTTAGTTAGTATGAGGAGGTGGCCCCGCGCTACCTTCGTTTAGAATAGTGCTTCTATTTCCACCAGACTGTATTGGGTTTATAGATAAAGCAGAAGAACTGCTCATATTTGGTCCCATTCCTGCATAAGATTTGGCTTCTTCAGAAATAGCACCCATACCTTCTTGGGTATAAGGTTCCAAATTCCATCTTAAGTAGGCGGGCATTGTGCTTCCATCCTCTTTTTCTTCAAGATAGAACCCATATTGTTTATTGTCAACAGTTGTAGCTGGCAGGATAAATACTGAATTTTGCCTGGGATGAATCACAGGTCGCCCATCTTCAAATTTAGTCTCATTGGGATAATTGGAAAAATAAAAGCGCAGTGTGGAGATTTCAACATTGGCTTTGGCTGCCTCCTGTTCAATATAAGCCAAATAATCTTTAATGGTTTTATAATCGTAATAAACATAGCGGGCAACATCAAATGAATCTTTCATTTGAGATTCCCGTTTGTCATAAGCATCTTCATACTTCTGAATAAGGGGTGCCCTTCTTTCCGTATAACTCTTATACATACTCCTGGCCTGGTCTACCGTAACAATTTGTTCAGGTGCTTTAATTTCTTCCTGTTTTGCTTCAGGGACTTCATCTTTTGCTTTTTGCTCACCACAGCTAATTAGAATGGAGTAGGCCGTAAATGTTAAAAATAGGTTGAACAAGACATTTTTTCTAAAAATTTTCATGCTTTTTAATTTTATTGGATATGTAAATTAAACTTTTGGGGAACCGCTTTTCTATCTTTAAATGTAGTATATATTCTTATAAAACGTCAATTTTACCTTATTAAATCGATGTAGTACTTATTACAAATAAAAAATCCCAATGGTCAATAACCATTGGGATTTACTATATGACGAAAATTTTCTACTGACTCATAGTCATCAGAAACTCCTCATTATTTTTGGTTTGTTTAATACGTTGTTCCATAAATTCCATGGCCTCAACCGGATTCATATCTGCAAGATACTTACGCATTATCCACATGCGTTGAATTGTATTTTCATCCAATAAAAGATCATCTCTTCTTGTAGAAGAAGTTACAAGGTCTATAGCCGGGAATATTCTTCGGTTACTTATTCGCCTGTCTAATTGTAATTCCATATTACCGGTACCTTTGAATTCTTCAAAGATAACTTCATCCATTTTAGATCCCGTTTCTGTAAGGGCTGTAGCAATTATAGATAAAGAACCACCGTTTTCAATATTACGTGCTGCTCCAAAAAAGCGTTTCGGTTTGTGCAGTGCATTCGCATCTACTCCACCACTCAGGACTTTACCGGAAGCAGGTTGAACAGTATTGTAAGCTCTGGCAAGACGTGTAATAGAATCTAATAGTATTACCACATCATGTCCGCATTCTACCAATCTTTTTGCCTTTTCCAATACAATATTGGCCACTCTCACATGTTCGGTAGCTTCTTTGTCAAAAGTAGAGGCAACCACTTCCCCGCTTACATTGCGCTGCATATCCGTTACTTCCTCCGGGCGTTCATCTATTAAAAGAATAATTAGATATACTTCAGGATGATTGGCTGCAATGGCATTTGCTATATCCTTTAAAAGCATTGTTTTCCCTGTTTTTGGTTGGGAAACGATCATTCCGCGTTGTCCTTTTCCTATAGGTGAAAACAAGTCAATAATTCTTGTAGATAAGTTACTTTGGCGTTCTGCCAACTTAAATTTTTCCTGCGGGAATAAAGGAGTCAGGTGTTCAAAAGAAACTCTGTCTCTTACTACCTGCGGGTCTATACCATTTATTTTAATCACCTTTATTAAGGGAAAATATTTTTCTCCTTCTTTAGGCGGACGTACATTCCCTAGAACCGTGTCCCCTGTTTTAAGGCCAAATAGCCTTATTTGTGATTGGGATACATAAATATCATCCGGAGATGAGAGGTAGTTGTAATCTGAAGATCTAAGAAATCCATAACCATCCTGCATGATATCCAGAACCCCTTCGCTTTCAATAATACTGTCAAATTCGTATTCCGGTTGCTTGTATTTATTTTTTAGGTCCTTATCAAAATTACTGGTCTTGCCATCCTGCCCGTTCTTATGGTGTTGAATCTTTTTGTTATGCGGGCCCTTGCTGTGTTGAGGGTTGCTTTTAGGTTGTTCTTTATTACCCTGATATGAAGGACTTTTTTGCTGTGAACCTTCTTTTTTTGGTTCATGTTTAGCCACCTTCTCAACAGAAGGGCGGTTTTTCTGAGGCGCAGCCTTAATGCTTTTTTCCTTTTGAACATAAGGTCTGTGCGGTTTTTCAGAGGCTTTTTCCTTTACAGCTACTGTTGTAGCCTTTGCAGCCACTGTTGTAGCCTGTACCGCTTTGGGGTTACTGGCCTGTAGGTCAAGGATTTGGTAAACCAAATCCAGTTTTTTTAAGGTCTTGTATTTGGGGACACTTAAATCTTTAGCAATATCCTGAAGCTCAGGCAGCTTTTTTGCTTTTAAATCTGAAATCTCAAACATTGAGTATAAAATAAATTATAGTATATAAAAATTGGAGTATATTATTATTTTTGGGTATTACATGGGATTGAGATCCCAATAGGTAAGTGTTACAACTAATAACGTCACAATATTACAAATTATTTTAAACAAATCATCTCTTATTACTTATTAATTTATTTCTTTCCCTTCTTGTTTTTATAAATGATTTACTAAAACAGGTGGTATCTGGGACGCTTAGTCATAGCTGATACCACAAACTTACAGTGCGGAGGAGATGTTTTTTGTTTTAAATTTCATGGTAATGTTTTAAAAGACATGTACTTTTGCAATTCTATTTTTAGATAAATTATGATTCAACGCATACAAACCGTTTATTTAGGTTTAGTAGCTCTTTTTACCGGACTGCTACCTTTTTATGTAAGCCTTTGGACAGGAATTGATGGAAATACGGTCTTTGCAATGGATATAAGTTGGGTGGCAGTTATTTTTGCTGCTTCTTCCGCCTTGGCAATAATCACTATCTTCTTATTTAAGAATCGAAAAAATCAATTTGTTTTTAACAGGTTGAATATAGTATTAAATCTTTTTTTACTGGGATTTTTCGTTTACCGATCGCTAAACTTATCCGGAGAGACCTCGGTCTCTGAGAAGGGTATTGGGATGCTGATTCCTGTATTTTCTATCGTTTTTTTAGTCCTGGCAAACAGGGCCATAAAAAAGGATGAAGATCTTGTAAAATCTGTTGATCGCTTACGTTAAACCTAACATCTTAGTAGTATTAGTGCGTAACCCTGAAGTAAGTTTATCTCTACTTCAGGGTTTTACGTTATAAATAAACGTTTTTTGGCGTTTCCCCTCTTCGCCCTCAATAAATTGGGGCTGTGGTGCACCGGGCTATTCGCTATATCTTTTTTGCCTCTCTTTCAACTGTGCTTAAGACAATAGCAAAAAAGGATGCCGCTACTATCCCTAACGCTTTCCCAATTCTATTACCTCCAGGTTCTTTATTTCTTCGCCGTCTATATCAAACCGGAGCATAGTCCTGACCTGATGAAAACCATTCTTTCCACAAGAACCAGGATTCATGTGCAAAAGGTTTAGTTTTTTGTCCCACATTACCTTAAGAATATGAGAATGCCCTGAGATAAATAGTTTAGGTGGATTCTGTTTGATTTCTTCCCTGATTCTTTTATCATATCTGTTGGGATAGCCCCCAATATGAGTTATCCAAACGGCTACGTTCTCACATTTAAACCGGTTGTCTAACGGAAATTCCTTTTGTAATTTATGGTCATCAATATTGCCATAGACTGCGCGAACCGGATTTAATGCAGCCAGAGTATCGGTAACATCAAAGGAACCGATGTCTCCCGCATGCCATATTTCATCGGCCTGTTTGGCATACTTAAGGATAGTTTCGTCAATATAGCCATGGGTATCCGATAGTAGTAAGATATGGGTCATTTATATCAGTGAGAATTAATTATTGCAAGCAAGTGTCTCATAGCTCCATTGCAGCAGTACAAAAATATTGTTCGGATTTAGACAAACCGGAAGGTCCTTATTTCTAACGGCTAACTTCGTTATATTTGCCTTTTACAAAAATAGAATAATAGCTTGAGATATTTTGTCGCTTTTTCATACTTCGGACAGGCCTACCATGGGTGGCAGCGACAGCCAAATGCTTCTACCGTTCAACAGTTAATGGAAGAATCATTAAGTATATTACTGAAATCGCCGATCAGCCTTATGGGTGCAGGCAGAACAGATGCCGGAGTTCATGCAAAAATTATGTATGCTCATTTCGATTTTCAGGAAATAGATAGTTTATCAAACCTCACTTATAGATTAAATGCCTTTTTGCCCGATGATATTGCAATCCAAAAAATTAGTGTAGTCGCGGAGGATGCACATGCCCGTTTTGATGCTGTGGAACGGACCTATGAATACTACATAGCACTTGAAAAGAACCCATTTTATAAGGATACGGCACATTACATAAAACACAAATTGGATATTCCTGCAATGAATAAAGCGGCCGCCATTCTATTGGAGTATGACGACTTTGAATGCTTTTCTAAAGCAAATACGGATGTTAAAACTTATCTGTGTAAGATTAAATCTGCGACCTGGAGTTTAATAGGAGACAAGCTTGTTTTTACTATTACAGCAGACCGCTTTCTCAGGAACATGGTACGCGCTATAGTTGGAACCTTGTTGAATGTTGGTCTTGGAAAAATCTCTCCGGAAGATGTTAAGACTATTATAAAAAGTAAGGATCGAAGTACTGCCGGTGCCTCCGTCCCGGCAAAAGGCTTATATTTGACCAAAGTTTTATACCCTTCAACCATTCTGGAATTTAATGGATAAAGACACTGGAAAAGCATTTGATTTTAGACTCTTCAAACGAGTTTTAGCTCATACTAAACCCTACAAACTTACATTTTATGGGGTGGCTTTGGCTGCAATTTTTCTTTCAGGTTTTGCGGTATTAACTCCTCTAATAGTTGGTGAAATTGTAGATGGGGCAATAAGACAAGGTAATTCTCAGCGGCTTTTAGTTCTTATCCTTGCCATGATTGGGGTACTTTTAGGTCAGGTTATCAGTCAGCTTTGTTTTAATTTTTATGCCAATTGGCTTGGCGAATCTGTTATCAGAGATATCCGGATTAACCTTTTCAAAAAAATGATTGGGTTTAAAATGAAGTATTTCGATAATTCTTCAATTGGATTGCTCGTTACCCGCGCTGTAGCAGATTTGCAGCGTATAGGCGAGATATTTAGTCAGGGATTTTTTGTTATCGTATCCGATCTTCTTAAAATGATCGTTGTGGCAGTAGTCATGTTGATAATCAATTGGAAATTGGCACTTATCGTGTTTGCTGTTCTACCTGTGATTTTATATGCTACCCGAATATTCCAAAGAGCAATGAAGAAGGCTTTTATAGATGTAAGGGCTGAGGTTTCCAACCTGAACTCTTTTGTGCAGGAGCGCATAACGGGAATGAAGATCGTACAGTTGTTTACACGCGAGAAAATAGAAAGTGATAAGTTTAGGGAAATCAATAAAAAGCACATGAATGCCTGGCTTAAAACGGTTTGGTATAATTCTTTCTTCTTCCCAATTGCAGATATTGTTTCGTCAATTACAGTAGGTTTAATAGTTTGGTATGGAGGTCTTCAAAATGTGACTAACATTCAATTAGATGAATACGGGACAATTTTTGCCTTTATTCTATTATCCGGCATGTTGTTTCAACCACTCAGACAGATAGCCGATAAATTTAATACGCTTCAAATGGGGATGGTAGCAGCAAACAGGGTTTTTAAAATCCTGGATACAGATAGTCATATTGAGGATATTGGAACTGTTGAAAAAGATCATGTACTAGGAAATATTAAATTTGAAAGTGTTCATTTCGGCTACCTTGAGGATGAAGAAATATTGCACGGAATTTCCTTTGATGTGCAAGTGGGCCAGACTGTGGCCATAGTTGGAGCAACGGGGGCAGGGAAATCAACTATAATAAATCTTTTAAATCGTTTTTATGAAATTAATTCAGGTGCAATACTGGTAGACGGGATCAATATTGCCAACTACAAGTTGGCTTCCCTGCGCAGGAACATAGCAGTTGTATTACAGGATGTCTTTCTTTTTGCAGATACTATAGCCAACAATATTTCTCTCAGGAATAAAACAATTTCTTTGAAGGACATTGAGGCGGCGGCCAGGCAAATAGGCGTACATGAATTTATCAACAGTTTACCCGGTGGATATCAATACAATGTAAAAGAAAGAGGAGCAATGCTTTCCAGTGGTCAGCGACAGCTAATAGCTTTCTTACGGGCTTATGTGAGCAATCCCAGCATATTGGTCCTGGATGAAGCTACTTCCTCTGTTGATACCTATTCTGAACAGCTGATCCAAAAAGCTACGGAAAAAATAACTACCGGCAGGACTTCAATAATTATTGCTCACCGTCTTGCCACCGTAAAGAAGGCCGATAAAATACTGGTTATGGATGCCGGTAAAATTATTGAGAGTGGCACACACAAGGAGTTACTCAAAAAAGGCGGTTATTACAATAAGCTCTATGAAGCGCAGTTTATGGCTGAGGAAGTAGCTTAGGTAACTAAATCTTCTTAATTTTTTATCGGTTTGAGATCTTCCAAAGTGATTGTTCCGGTAGCGAAAAGTATACCATAGAAAACTATAACAATTCCAAAATACCCGATTATTCCTAAAGCCACGAATAAAAACGTTCTAAGTATTAATTGGCCTGCTGAGAATTTATTTATCCTCTGAAGTGTATATATTGAGTACACTACCATTAAAGGAAGCATAATTGCAGACAATGTCATGTATTCCTGAGGAGCAAAGATTAACACAAATAAGCTAATAGGGAATGATACGATACTCCATTGGGCTAAAGTGTAAAGGAAAACTACCAGGTACTCTGAAAATACATATCCTTGTCTGTTAAAAGTTAACCAACCGGCAAATGCAAAGACGGGTATTAATAAAATAAAAACTAAGGACGAAAAGTCGTATATGACGGGCGTTATTTTTTCGTAAAATTCAGGATTTACCCCTTGATTAAAGACATCCATGTCCATCTTTATGACAAAAATTTTTTGCATCAAAAAGATAAGCAGACCGGAAAGGGTAAGTGCAATCCCTAAATAACTTATTGGATTCAGGTACTTTCTACGAATACCGGAAATATAGCCATCAATAATCAGTTCTGGTTTGGTGAACAAATGAATAAAGGTTTTAAGGAAAGTATTGTCGAGATCAAAATAACGCTCGGTAATATCATGCGACAGGTTTTTAAAAGTCAACCTGTTGCGTATAACTTTGGCACCACAATGGGGACAGTAATTAAAATCGGTCCGTTGGGGAGTACCACAATTTTTACACTCCATATTTATAGTATATCCATCTTTATCTTGTTAGCCAGGTCGGATAAATCCTTGAAAGGAACAAATACACCATTGTTTATATAAGAGATCGAGCCGGTTTCTTCACTAACAACAAGTGCAATAGCATCTGTTCGCTCTGTAATACCCACAGCTGCCCTGTGTCTTAATCCAAAACGCAAGGGAATATTGCGCTCATTAGATAGAGGCAGAATAACCCTGGTAGCCATAATATTATTATTTTCAATAATAGCCGCCCCATCATGTAATGGACTATTCTTATAAAAAATACTTTCTATGATGGGTTGATTAATTTCGACATTCATTGTGTCTCCCGATGATTTTACAAAATCCAGGGAATTACTTCGTTTTATAACCAAAATGGCACCGGTTCTGCTTCTGCTCATTGTGTCGCATGCCTTGAGAATTGCATCAACATTGAGTTTAGA
>NZ_JBATGR010000057.1:0-7844 GCF_049665975.1 Eudoraea sp. | reverse complement strand
GCTGGTAAAGTTGGCCTGGGAAAATTTGGTAAGCCCGGTGACATAGTTTAATAACTTATCAAAAATTGAGGGAGGATTATAATGCCAAATACTTCGTTTACTATTCCTGTGGCTAATATGAATTCCGACAGGAGTATAATTGAAGCTTTTTCCAAATGGCTTTAAGGAAGGATGACAATGAAAATCAACATACTCATCATTAAAATGCATTTCTACCTGTAATTATAGTTCTATAAATAAACTAATAGAAAATTACTGTTTTTTATTCTATTTCAAAATTGTATTGTATAAATACCCACATATCATGTATGGACGGTAGATACTTTTAAACGCATTTATAAAAGTATTAATGAACCTATAATCAGGAGTATAATTCCACAAAAAAACCATACCGCCAGAAATATTACGATATGGTTTTCTTCAAAACTTTTACTTACTTAACTTTTAACCAGGTTTGCCTGAATGTTATTCGGAACTGCTTTAAAAGCGGAAAAGGCTGAATTGAACGTTGCCTTTCCCTGGGTAAGTGACCGTAAGTTGGTTGAATACCCGTAAAGCTCAGATTGCGGCACTGCGCACTTTAGAATCTGATAGTGATCAATACTGTCTATTCCTTGAATGATAGACCTTCTTGATTGTAAATCGGTCATAACACTTCCTACCATTTCTTCAGGAACCTTAACGGTTAATTCCTGTATTGGTTCTAAAAGCTTAGGCTTGGCATTCAGAAAGGCTTCTCTGAACGCATGGGCTCCTGCAATCTTAAAGGCGATATCGTTGGAGTCTACGGAATGCATTTTACCATCGTACACCATTACCCGAACGTCACGGATATAAGAGCCTGTAAGTGGTCCTGTTTCCATAACCTCCAAAATACCTTTTCTAATGGATGGTAAATAGCGTATATCTATTACTCCCCCTACAATACAGTTATAGAAGACCAATTTCCCGCCCCAGGCAAGGTCAATTTCTTCCTTCCCTCTTATGTTAAATCCTTCAGGGTCTGGCATACCTTCGTACCATGGTTCTATTTTTAAATGTACCTGTGCAAACTGACCTGCGCCTCCCGATTGTTTTTTATGCCTGTAATTAGCATTTGAAGACCGTTGTATGGTTTCTCTATAGGCAATTTTTGGGGGTTCGAATTTTGCTTCAACACCATAAACATTAGTTAATATCCATTTAATAGTTGCTAAATGTAATTCTCCCTGACAACCTAAAATTAGTTGTTTTAATTCCTTGGAAAACTCAATTACTACAGTTGGGTCCTGACTGTGGATCTTCTTTAATGCATCACTGAGTTTCTCCTCTTCAGTCTTTTTGACTGCTGATACAGACTTTCGTGTTCTGGGTTCCGGGTATTGTATAGGTTTAATAGTAATTGATTTTCCTGCTGCATGAAGTGTGTCATTGGTATCAGTGCTTTTAAGTTTTAATGTGGCTCCAATATCACCCACTTCCAATTTTGATACTGATTCTCGCTTTTTACCATCCATTATATAAAGATGGTTTAGTATTTCAGTCTCACCAGTTCTGGAATTAACCAATTTATCATTTGCTTTAACTACCCCTGATTTTACTTTAAAAAAGGAGATCTGACCCAGACTGGGTTGATAAACAGTTTTAAAAACAAACAAAGCCGTTGGTGCTTCTTTTTTGCGGACCAGCACATCTCCTTCAACAGTTTGTTCGGGTTTTAGATCTGCAGCGGCCGGCGCTACGTTATCTATAAAGCCCATGAGTCTGCCAGAGCCCATATCATTTAATGCAGAAACACAGAAAACAGGAAACAACTCATGATTGAGCATTCCTGCTTTAATACCCACCCGCATTTCATCTTCATTCAGGGTTCCTTTTTCAAAAAATAACTCCAATAATTCTTCATCATTCTCGGCTGCTTTTTCAACAAGTTCATTATGCAGCTTATCTGCTCGTTCCTTTTGATCTTCAGGTATTGGTAATTTTTCTGGTTTACCTCCCTGAGGTGAAAATTTATAACATTTCATCTTAAGAACATCAATGATGCACTGAGCGCCATCAATAATTAGGGGATATTGAATAATTACCGCATTATTGCCTACCAGGGCTTTAATACCCTTGAAAGAGTTCTCAAAATTAGCGTTTACATGGTCGATTTGATTTACCACGAAAAGTGTAGGTTTCGAGTAGTTATCGACATAATTCCAGATGATTTCAGTTCCAATTTCCACTCCATGCTGCGCATTTAAAACTGTAACAATAGTATCAGCTACACGAATTGACGAAATAATCTCACCTACAAAATCATCAAGTCCGGGAGTGTCAATTATGTTTATTTTGTAGTTGCGCCATTCAGTATGCAAAGGTGTGGCATAGACCGATGTTCCTCTTTGGTGTTCTATTTCATGATAATCTGAGACTGTATTATGTGTTTCCACAGTTCCTCTCCTATTAATTAGACCGGCCTCGAAGAGCATGGTTTCCGCTAAAGTAGTTTTGCCGCTATTATGAGCCCCTACGAATACCACATTTTTAATGTGTTTGTCATCATATATTTTCATATGTCCTTAGTTTTTGGGAATAAAATCATAAATCTAATATGGATATAAAATATAGCATATGACTTTTGTTAGGTTTTGGTGTTACTGGTTTCTACAATATAAGTTTTAATTGCTTTTTATCCTTGATTTTTTCTTCTTTTTTCCAATAATAGCCCTGAGAACACCATTTATTACTAAATAACATCAATAATATCATTTTTATATAACTATCAGTATATCAAATGTATAACTAATTTATACACGAATTTTAAGCGATAAATATGTTAAAAATTGCATAATACAGTACTATTTATAACATAGTACTGTAACAAATAAAATAATTTATCGTCTATTAGTTGTAAGTCCTTAAGATTTATGGTTTATAAAAAGTAAAAACAAACAAAATCAATTTAAAAAATAAAAACGATGAGAAATTTTAGCAATCAAACACCAACTGAATCCAGAAGACATTCCTTCTTTTCAAATTTTAAAAACAGCAAGAGAGTGCGCTGGTCTGAAGCAAGACACTATACCAATTAATATAAACATCAAAAATCGAACAATCATGAGACATTTTATTCAACAAACACCAACAGAATCAAGAAGACACTCTTACTTTTCAAATTTTAAAAACAGTAAAAGAGTACGCTGGTCAGAAGTAAGAAACTATACCGTCTAACGGTTAGAGATTAAAAACAAAAATTAAGTAAAACATTAAAAAGCACAGTAATGAGAAATTTATTGCAACATTCACCAACAGAATCAAGACGGTTTTCATACTTTTCAAATCTTAAAGATAGTAAGCGGGTTCGTTGGACAGAAAGCAGAAATTATGTACGATAAGAGGGAGCGAGAAAATGCTAGGAAGAAGCTAGCAGAGATTTAAACAAGGAGGTAATTGAAATTAACCTCCTTTTTTTATGGATTATTTTTAAGTTAATTATTTGTTCTCGTCAACGGAACAAATCTTACTGCCATAACTTCTTTAGTTTTTATCTTACCAGATTTTTTGGAAATTAGAAGTAATTGGCGGATTCCTTTGTGAGGTCCTACTGGAATAATCATCCTCCCTCCTTCTTTTAACTGTTTTAAAAGTGGTTCAGGCACTTCCTCAGCCCCGGCAGTAACCATTATTGCATCAAAAGGACCTTTCTCCGGCCAACCAAGGTATCCATCACCTGTTTTCACTTCAATATTGTTATATCCCAAAGCTGAAAGTCTGTTTTTTGCTGTAAAAGCCAATGCTTCAATAATTTCTATAGTATACACAGAATCTACGATTTGTCCTAATATAGCAGCCTGATAGCCGGAACCTGTGCCAACTTCCAAAACCCGGTCCTGATCTTTTAATTTTAAGACCTGAGTCATGTAAGCGACAATATAGGGCTGAGATATTGTTTGCTCCATTCCAATTGGTAGCGCATTGTCTGCATATGCATATGGTTGGATGTCTTGTGGTACAAATTCATGTCTTGGAACAATTCGCATCGCTTTGAGTGTAGCCGGATCGCTTATATCTCTAGCCAACAACTGCTCCTTTATCATGTTTTCCCTTAATTGTTTATGGTCTATTTGACTATGCGCGAATACCGTAAACAAGGAAATTATTCCCACTAAAATTGATTTAATTCCAGATCTATGCTTTAATAATGTTCTCATTGGGGTCTGCTATGTAATATGAAACGCCCGCGATTGGCAGCGGCATTAATTACTGATTTCCGCTTTTAATGGTCTTAAATTTCCAGAATAGTTTATAGAATTTCTGGCACTGCTAATTACGCTTACACTGGTTTGACCGCTATAACCTACAGTGAGGGTAATATCATGGTGTTCCGTTCCGCTTCTCACACTAATTTTTATTTTAGAGCGTCTTTTCTTATCAATATATTCCACATTATATTTGTCAGGAACACCCTTGTAGGTTATTCCAGGATTACTATTATATCCACCACCGCCTCTTGCTACCCCAAAGTAGGGTAAATCTATATCAACCTCTCCATCTTTTACAATGAAACGATTGGTATTTGTAACCAGTGATATCGATCCTGCTGCCCTATCTGCATCAAACATATAGTTACCCGAATCTATAAGACTTTTGGTAGCTTCATATGCCACATTTTTTTGAGTCTCTTTTTTTTGATGCTTATCTTCTTTAGTTTGTGCAACCAGGCTTCCTGAAACCAATAGAAGTATTACTATTTTAAATAAGGTATTTTTCATAATAAACTATTTTATAATTAAGAAATGTTTCTGTTTTAAGTGTATAATGTATTGAGTTATGATTGTGCAAGAATACCGACCATCACCCAGATTTTTTTATCCAAGTCTTCTTCCCAATAGCCAAGGTCTTTTTCAATTGCGATCACCTCAAAACCAGCCTCTTTCAATTCATTTTTAACATATTTTGGTGCAATTGTATGGCCCTGGGTTTGCTCTTGCCTCGATTTCCCAATCATTTGTTGTTTAAGTTTTTCCAGAATTAAAATACGTCCATCTGGTTTTAATGCTTTTTTTACATGAAAAAGGATTTGCTTATAGTCATTCATTTCATGGTAGGCATCTATAATGAAAACAACATCTATGCTATTTTCCTGTAATTTAGGATCGTCATAGTCCCCTAAAATAGTGTATATATTTCCGATACCCCTTTTAGAGACAATATCATTTAGTTTGTTTAAACGATCCTCCCGAACGTCTACCGAATATACTTTTCCGGTCTCACCAATAAAATCTGAAAGGCGAATGCTCATATAACCCTGGTGGCAACCTATATCGGCAACGCTGTTACCAAGCTGTATATCAGCCATTTCCAAAATTTGTGCGACTTGCATCCACTTATCACGAGCCTTCCAATCACTCTCCGAATATTGACAATACATTTCAGGTATTATCAGAAAAAACAAAAGAAAGCCTATTTTAATTGCTCTGGAAAACATCTTTAAAAGGTACTATTTTCAAAAATAAACTACACTTAAAACTATCTTAAATTCTTTATGCATTATCGTTTTACTATAGGCAATCTAATTTGAGATGGATATTGTTTAGAATGATGTACACTATTGCGAGCAACTACTCCCTCTTTTTCATCGAAATTATCCCCTCCAGTATTTAAATTTCTAGCGAATCTGGGAAAATTACTACTCGAGACTTCAATGCGAATTCTATGCCCTTTTTCAAAAAAGTTACTGGTAGCCATGGGTGTTAAGTTAATTTCATACACCTTTTCCTTTTCCATAAATACTTCCCTATCATAACCTTCTCTATAACGCACACGTTGTATGGTTTCATCAAGGTTATATGCCCGCCCATCCGGATAAACATCAATTAGTTTTATTGTAAAGTCGGTATCTTTTGCGTCAGATGAAACATACAGTTTACTTTTAATAAATCCAGTTACTTCTAAACCTTCTTCCAAGGGTTCTGTGGTATAAACAAGAATATCTTGTCTTGTTTCCATGGCTTGTTGATCGTAGGCACCTCCTTTTACCGCATTCCCTGTGCAACAAACATTGCCCCCATACGACTTCACCGGATTCATAGGATCATATTTAAAACTATCGGGTGTGTTTCCACTATCAGGCTCTTTTATACTAAGCCTTCCATCTCCGTATAAGCTATTGGCTTTACCACCACTGGTCAAATAATAGGTTTTCAACTCAGAGCTTTCCGGAGGCCAGGTTTCGGAAGACTGCCAAACATTAGTGCCCATAGTATAATATTGAACTCTTGGAGTGTTGTCCTTAAATTTGTTGTTTTCTCCTTTTAGCCAAAGATCAAACCAGGAATATATTTGCTCGTTATAATTAAGTCTTGCGTCTCCTACATTTCTTTCACCGACTATAGTATTTGCGGTAGCCCTGGTATATCTGCAATGTAATGTAGGTGCGATTACTAAATACTGATTATCCCGTACAAATTGGTCTTTACTATTATTTCTAACATGATTATATAATGCCAGGTTAGGGCTTATAGATACATCATACCATGAGGCAAACCAAAAACTAGGCACCCCTATTTCCATATCGTCGTGGTAGAGCCCACCTGTATACCAATCTTCATGATTAGGATTACGCCTTACCATTTTATCAAAAACCTCTCGTTTCCCTTTAATATTCTGTAAAATATCTTGAATAGGTAAATGGGCCAAAGCTTCGGACATATCTACCGGCGGATTCTCAGGTGCCAAATCATAGAATCTGGAAATACGTATAAGATCTTCCTGAGTAGCCCCTTCAGGAATTCGGGGTTTATACTTATCATGCTCCACACCGTATAGCCAAGCAAAAAATAGCAACTGCTCTGCACCACCTCTGTACCAATTACCCTGTTCATAATAGTCGCCAACTCTGCCAACTCCTGCTCCAAAACTTTGAGGCACCATAGCGGCATGTGAAGGATGATCCAAAGCCGCAACGGCCATCTGCCATTCTGCAGTGGATGAGCATCCAAGCGTTCCAATCTTGCCGTTAGACCAAGGCTGATCCTTCATCCAGCTAAAGGCATCATAACCATCAGTCAGTGGAATACCTAATATATCCCATTCACCTTCAGAATAATATCTTCCACGCTCATTTTGTACGACATAGGCATAACCCCGTTGTACAACTTCGTATGCTTTTTCCGCTGTTCTGGTTTTTTGCTCGCCATCGCCCCATGAATTAAAATTATATGGTGTTCTTGAGAATATGACAGGTACTTTTTTATCAGTTTTAGGTCGGTATATATCCGTAACCAATCGTATTCCATCTCGCATTGGCATCATTACTTTCTGATCTATTATAGCAATTTCCTGGAGCTTTTCAAATATATCATTCTGCGCATGGATCTGAAAAACGCCTGAGGAAAAGGTTATTATAAATAATAGAAAAGTGGTTTGAAGTGTTCTCATTAAGTTGGTTTTTTTAAAATAATTATTTAATATCAAAAATAGAAAAATACACTATCGCTTTAACATAAAAAATCCAACCTGCGAATTACCCCGGGTAGTTTCTATTCTGTACCAATAAGAATCAGAAGCCATGGGTTTACCATTAAAACTACCATCCCACCCCTGATCCGCAAATAATTGCTTCAATAATTGGCCATACCTGTTAAAGATATGCACCGTATTTACCTGGATTTCCGAAGTAGAGTTAACTATCCAAAGGTCATTAAAACCGTCATTGTTTGGAGTGAAAAATTTCGGAACAGGTAATTCCTCAGGTGTAAGCTGAAATCCAGCTGTCGTAAATGATTCCTCCCGGCAATTTTCTGCCAGGTAATTTGCGCTATAGGGAATAATCGTTACATAAATAGTGCTCGCCTCAGGAAGTGGCTGTTCAAAGC
>NZ_JBATGR010000056.1:0-17349 GCF_049665975.1 Eudoraea sp. | reverse complement strand
GACCATACTATTGGTTTCTTAGATGGTGGATTTGAGAGTTGGCAAAAAGCGAGGAAGCAAGTTTAAAGAATTAAGAGAATCACGGCCAATCAGTTTGAAAAGGCATATTTTGGGGAAGGACCACTTGCCTTTGATATAAGGAAAAAAAGTGAATTTGATTCTGAACATGTCATTGGTGCGATTAATGTTCCTTTAAATGAATTAAATCAGCACCTTTCTCAATTTCCAATAGATAAGCCCTTTGTGCTTTATTGTGAAGGAGGTTACAGAAGTATGATTGCTGCGTCAATATTAATGCAACGAGGATGGGAAGATTTTGTTGATGTCGCAGATGGTTTCGATGAAATTAAAAAAACTAAGGTTGAGAAATCGGATTATATATGTCCTACAACCATGTTATAAAAATTTGTTTTAAAGTTTGTTTTGGTTGATTGTTACGGGAATGACCAGATTATTTTTGGTCGTTCCCTTTAACCAGAACTCTAATATTTAATAAAAAGATATATACTAATGTCATTATTTAAAACACTATTCGGGTCAAAAGCCGAACAATCAGACAAGTTTGAGGTCTTAGGGGTCTCAGAATATAAAGAGGCTATTACAGATCCGAAAGTTCAGTTGGTGGATGTTAGAACAGCCAAAGAATATAAACGGTGGCACATTGGAAAGGCCATTAATATTGACTTCTTTGATAAAGTTGATTTTCAAAAATCGTTTGAAAAATTGCAAAAAGATAAACCAGTTTACCTCTATTGCCAATCTGGAAACAGAAGTCGAAAGGCGGGAAGAAGACTTATCGAGATGGGCTTTGAAAAGATTTATGATCTAAAAGGAGGAATACTGAGATGGCAATAAATATGTAGATATTCAAACAAAACAAAATAGCATAAATTATGAAGACCTCAGTAATAGTTCAAAACCTAAAGTGCGACGGTTGTGCAAAAACCATCACAAGTAAATTATCGGAAATGAACGGTCTATCGGACGTTGATGTGGATACAGAAACAGCCACAGTTCATTTTACCTGTGAAAATATAGATGATGCCATTTTGGTCAAGGATAAACTAAAAGCACTGGGATATCCTTCAATAGAATATAAAAATAGTGTGTCTGCTAAAGCTCGTTCATTTTTGAGTTGTGCAAGCGGTAAAATGTCAAAAGAATGAAAAACTATCTATTGCTTATTTCCATATTTTTATTCTTAACAGCATGTAAAGACTCCCCTAAAACTGCCGTTCAAACCATTGATAATACTTCAGGAATAGATTTATTAGCTGATGAATCTCACCCGGGAAAGGTTTTATTAGAAAAAGAGTGCTACACCTGTCATAACCCTGAGACTGACCATAATGAGTTGATAGCGCCTCCAATGATCGCAGTAAAACAACACTATCTTAAAGAGACAACATCCAGGGAGCAATTTGTAAAGGACATAATGCACTGGGTAAAAGATCCCAGTAAGAAAAATTCCAGAATGCCAGGGGCTTTGAAGAAATTTGGAATAATGCCGTATCAGTCGTTTCCTGAAGAGACAGTTTTACAAATTGCTGAATATCTATATGATAATGATATTGATAGGCCAGATTGGTTTCAATCGCATAAGGGCCAGGGGAAAGGAAAAGTAATGCGGAAAGGAAAAGGAATGGGGGAATGTTCCGGGAATTGCATGGGTAAAGGCAAGGGGCAGTGTAAGCATATGGGAAAAGTATCCGTAGATACACTTGAAAAATATAAAAAGTTAGGGAAGAAGTTCGCGGCTGAGGCAAAGGGTGTATTAGGCAAGAAATTAGTGCAGGCTATAACTGAAAAAGGCCCGGATGGCGCAGTTAAATTTTGTAATATTAGTGCCCTTCCACTAACAGACAGTATATCTTTAGCTCATGGGGCTAAAATAAGGCGCGTTTCTGATAAGCCCAGAAATCCTTTAAACAAAGCTAATGAAAAGGAGTTGGTTTATATAGCTGACTTTAAAAAAATGCTGGCGTCAGCTAAGGCTGTAGATCCAATTTTGGACATAACGAATGGGCAGATAGACTTCTATTATCCCATTACAACAAACGCCATGTGCCTTCAGTGTCATGGAGTGTCAGTAGAGCAGATCGCAACTCCTACTTTAGCTATACTGGATAAACTCTATCCAAAAGATATGGCCCGTGATTATCAGGACAACGAGGTCAGAGGAATCTGGGCCATAAGTTTTAAGGAAAATAATTAACTGATAGTTTTCTTATTATTCATCCTTAGGTTTCCCAAAACCATATATTTCCTGATGTAAAAAATCATGTGGAAAGTTCTCATCTCCGGGGAAACCAAGTTCTATTGTTCCACTGTCTTCCGGAACATAATTGGTTTTAAAAATATAATCCCAGATACTTAAACTGATTCCAAAATTAATACCATATCTCCCTTCAGGTAAAGCCTTTACATGATGGTAAAGATGCATGACCGGGTTGTTTAAAATATACTTCAATGGGCCATAGGTAATTTTAATATTTGAATGATTTAAATGACCAATAGCAATAGCTAGAAAATGTACCACATATGCCTGTTCTGGTTCAAATCCACCCAGAATCATTACGCCGAAAACTTTTAGGGGTTTGTATAAGATATTCTCCATCCAATGATAGCGCAGATGGGCGGCAAACCCCATTTCCTTCACAGAATGATGCACTTTGTGAAAATTCCATAAGAAATGATACTTGTGAAGCAGGATATGAGTAAACCATTGCACAAAATCTAAAACAATAAAAAACAAAAGTAATTGTAACCACATGGGATATGAGGAAATATCTACTATAGCAAGACTTTTAGATGTAATTCCTATATCGCTGAATAATGCTTCCAATAAATTATAGAATCCGCTAATGGCAATAGCGAACATGAAAAAATTAAAGAACATATAAAAAGCATCCAGCCAAAAGTCTTTTCTAAAAATAGATTGGTCCTTCCGCCAGGGAAAAAGAATTTCCAGAATCCAAACTGCTAATGAAATTACGACCAGGCCCCAAAAATAGTTGGTATACCAGGGCACATCAAAAATGATAGACTTCCAGGTCCAATTTACACTCCCTGAAAAAGCCGAAACAAAAGCGTCAATATATTTTTCCATAATTATTTGATTTTATAACATTATACTATCTTTTTCATAAGGTAATTCGTCAAAATAACTCCATTCCACCCAGGATCCATCATAGTTTCTGACATTTTCAAATCCCATCAATTCCTTTAATACAAAGGTAGTCAAAGATGATCTGTAGCCGGTATGACAATAAACAATAACCGTATCTTTTACATTCATTTCCAAACCCTTATAAATCTTTTGCAATTCCTCAATGGACCTGAACTTTTTATTACCACCTAGGTCAACCGCATCAGCCCAATCTATGTGAATGCTTGTTGGTATTCTCCCCCCTTTAGATGCGCCTTTTTTTATATGGTTGCCTTTGTATTCTTCAAAACTACGGGTATCAATGATAAAAATATTGTTTTTCTTATCGCTTAATAAACCCATTAGTTCGTCTTTGTCAATCCATAATTTTTCATTCCTTTTTTTTGGAAGATAGAATTGGGTAGGCATGTATGATATAGCTTTTGTAGAAAGTTTTTCACCTCTCCCTTTCCAGCTCTTTAAACCGCCATTTAATATCTTCACAGAATCAAAATTATAATCACCCAATATACACCATAAACGGGCTGCATCAGACGATCCTTTATCATCATATACTATAATTAGATCGTTATTTTCTATGCCTAACCTACTAAAGAGCCGTTCAATGTTTTCCTTATCTGCTCTTATTCCTTCGTAAGGGAGTGAATTATCTGAAATATCTGTACGCCAAATATTTATAGATCCATTTATATGCCCTGCCTGATAGTTCTCCGGACTTCTGAAATCAACTATTTTTATATTTTCATCTTCAAAAATTCCAGCCAGTTCTTTTGCCTCAATAAGATGTTCCGTGGAAACATAATTTGTTGGAACAGTGTTTTGTGTTTCATTGGGTCCCTTGCAGGACAAAAGAAAAATGTACAAGGAGGCAAAAAGACTAATCTTCAAGATCATACCATTCAATATTTGATAATACTTCACGTCTTCCTTTTTTCTTTGGAGGGTAATTTGAAACCAGATAGTTTACAATTATTTCCTCATTATTTCCTAAATCCCATAAATTTTGTGTTTCCTGCATCCATCTTATCGTAGCTATCCATCGTTCCTCATTCATTCTATTTTGGGTGACCAGTTTTGCAGAATGGCAGTTCGTGCAATTATTTACTACAGCCATTAACCCGTCGGCTTCTATTAGCCCGGTTCTTACATGGATGCCATTTTCAATCTTGTCGAAATCGTCCTCTTCCGGAATAGCGACATATTCCTGCTCCGTTTCCGGTACTTTTTTTCTGGTCCAATCAGGATTTGATAACAACAAGAGGATTCCAACAGCCACCACAATGAATAAACCGAATAAACCTGCCATAAGTCTATATATGGCTTTTACTTGTTGTTTAAACTTAGAGTGCTCCTGCATTTATGTAACCTTTACTGCAATTCTATGGCATGCGTTATTCAGGTAACCCTTAGGATTCCAGCCTGGTAATAGCATGGGTTGACTTATACCGTTGGAATCCGTGGCCCGAGCCCAAACTTCATAATAACCTTCTTTTGGAAAGTCTATTGAAGCATTAAAATGTTGCCACGCCAATCTGTTTGCCGGTTTTTCTATTGGACAGGACTGCCAGGTGGAACCAAAATCTATGGAATATTCCATTTTTACGACTTCAAGTTCTCCGGCCCAGGCATGTCCTCGTATGTCCAGTTTTTTACCTTTATTAATCATAGCCCCCGATTTTGGATAGGTTATTAACGATTTTACAGGCATAGATTCAATAATGCACATATCCTCTTCTTTAACCTTTTCGCCCGGAGCTACAGGATTACAAGGCACCCTATAAGCATCGCCGGTCATTTTGGTGCCATCATGTACCTTATTTCGAATACTGATTCTATTTATCCATTTCCCGGAAACTGAAGCCGGCCAGCCCCCGGCAATCAGCCTTAAAGGGTAACCATGGGCAATTGGAATGTCCTTGTTATTCATTTTAAAAGCAAGTAAGGTTTCCTCCTGCAGTGCCTTTACCATCGGGGCACCACGGGAAATTGGCTCTTTCCCGGGATCCCGGCTTAAATGCACATCCGTAGCGTGATACCCAATATAAACTGCATCATCTTTTATTCCAACATCTTCCAAAACATCTTTTAACCTGATTCCGGTCCAGCTGGCACATGAAACGGCACCAACTGTCCATTGATTTCCCTTTGCTGGTGGATCGAATTCACTTCTGCCATTACCCCCACATTCCAGGGTTAATTGGTAGGTGTACTGTGGAAATTTTGATTTTAACTCGGCCAGGGTATATGTTTTCTGCTGACTTACGGACTCACCATCAAAAGTTAACGTCCATTTGTTAGCATCTATGTTTTCAGGAATTAACCCATTGTTACGAATAAACATAAACTTGTTAGGCGTTATTTTATCATCTAAAAGGTGAGCCTTTGCTTCAATATTCCATGGTTTGTCATTTAACACCACCATTCCTAAATCCTTGTTAAACATTTTAAAAGGGTCCGGGTCTTGTAAAGCCAGGGGTTTATATCCTTCGGGCATAATTGAACCAAATACAATATCCGCTCCTATTACGGAGGCCATAGTGCCTATAGTTGCCTTTTTAACGAAGTTTCGTCTTTTCATTATTCAGTTTATTTCTAAAGATTCTAAATTAAGAATTTATTTAATAAAGTACGTGTAACAAATGTTACTATAATTCAAATAGTAGTAAATTATATTTAGGAAATCATTTTATTTCTAAAGAAAATCCGTGCGTGGTTAATGCATATAAAGAACTCGAATTTTTTTAAAATGAGATATATACAATCTGTAAATATGCGAATTTTGATTTTCCTTAAATTTTGTTGAAAATTTCTTCTGAATGTAACATAAGTTGCACAAAACCCCTGTATTTGTTAAGGTTTCATGACTAAGGTCATTGTCCTGGTTGTTTTAGTCTTATAAGTTTGTAACATTATTTATTAATGTTAAATCTCAATACTATGAAAAGAAATTTAGTTTTATTGGCGCTTGTAGTTTTAGGATCTATGGCGCTCACGGCCCAGGAAAGAGATCAGGATAGAATTCAGGATCAAGACCGTACCAAATTGGTTATGGTTAACGGCGAAATGTTAGAATTAAGAGATAGGGCGGAAATGCGCCTTAAAGATAAGCAGACCTTATCAGACGGATCTGTGGTGTCTCCTGACGGAACATATCAAACCACAGATGGTACCAGATTGAAACTTAAGAAAGGCGAGTGTTTAGATGGTGATGGTATCAAATATAGGAATGAATACCAGTACCGCTATAAAGTAAGTCAGGAGAATAAAGGTTTAACCCAGGATCAAATTCGGGAACGAAATCAAAATAGAGTTCAATACACTTTGGTTGACGGTGATATGTATGTGGTAAGGAATCAGACACAACAGCGTTTGAATGAAAGTCTGGACCTTGGAAATGGAGTTGTAGTGAACCCTGATGGAAGTTTTCAAACAAGAGATCAAAAGAGATTACAACTGCACGATGGACAATGCCTGAATACTGATGGTCAAATGTTTAGTAATATGTATCAGTATCGCAAAATGATCATCCAAAAAAATATTGCCCCTCCTAAAAAGATGATAAAAAAAGGTGTAAATAAGCCTACTATGAAAAAGAAAAAAATAAGCACAAAATAAACACTTTAGAGGGCTCCGGATAAATTCCGGGGCCCTTTTTTAAAGCAATCCAAAATGAAGATTCGACTTATTCTGAATTTTATTTTATTCTCAATTACCCCTTTAGTTCTTATAGCGCAAGACCCTGTTAAAACCACCAATGATTTTGTTAATGAAGACTTTTCTTATTTCCTGGCAAATGTTAGTTATATCAATGATAACGTTTTTATGGGAAGGCGCGATTCTATTGCTGCCCCTTATCTGTTTCCTTCAATAGGGTATTACAACAAATCAGGTTTTTTTGCCGATGCGTCCTTGTCATTCCTTACAGGATCAGAAGCTAACCGAGTTGACCTTATTTTACTCAGTGCGGGTTACAACTTCAATTCAAACAATTTTAGCGGCGGTATTTCGGGAACTGCTTACTTTTTTAGTGATGAAAGTTATAATGTGATGTCTTCCGTTTTAGGCGATCTAACCGGGACTATTAGCTATGATTTTCAGGTAGTGGAGGCTACCTTCTCTTTAAGTAGTTATTTTAATGATGGGAGTTCCACGGATATTATTACCGGGTTGATGCTCGATCGTACTTTTTATGCCATCAATAAAAATCTAATGATTAACCCCAATATTTCTTTATATGCGGGGACACAAAATTTTTATGAACAATACTATAGGAGCAGTCGTTTAGGGAATAGAAAAGGAAATGGTATGGGTAATTCAGGTTCCGGAACAGCGCAACCCAATACGATTAATATTGACGAAGTTCAAAAATTTAAAGTTCTCAATATAGAATTAGCAATTCCATTGCATTACAATTACAGGCATTTTTTCTTTTCATTTTACCCCATGATGGCGTTTCCTCAAAGCAGCGCAACAATAATCAATGAAGATACTATAATTGAAGAAGATCTTAAGCCGGTTTTCTATTGGTCCGTCGGGATAAGTTACTGGTTTAAATCCTAAAAAATGTATCTTTAGGGTAAATCATAAAATGAATGATCATTCATAATTACACAGCTGAAAACTCCTTGCTAAATCAATTTGTTGCTGAGCTCAGGGATATAAATATTCAAAAGGATTCCATGCGTTTTCGAAGGAATATTGAGCGGATTGGTGAAATCTTGTGTTATGAATTAAGTAAAACTCTAAATTATAAGGTAAGTACTGTTCAAACACCCTTTGGACATAAAGCCATGGCATTGCCAATGAATAACCTTGTTTTGTGTTCTGTTTTAAGGGCGGGTTTGCCCTTACATCGTGGACTTTTGAATTATTTTGACAAAGCTGAGAACGCTTTTATTTCTGCCTACAGGCATCATCCGGCCGGAGGTAACGATTTTGATGTAATCGTTAAATATTTTGCCGCTCCGGCATTGGGGGGTAAAACACTCATATTAACAGATCCTATGCTGGCCACCGGGAAGACTCTAGAGAATGTATTAAATGCCTTAAAAAACCATGGTCAGCCCAAGCAGATACATATTATTTCTGTTATTGGTTCTACCGCAGGCATAGAGTATGTGCAAAGTGTTTTTCCTGAAAATACCCATCTTTGGATTGCCGCTATAGACGATAAACTAACTGGTAAAGGATATATCATTCCGGGATTGGGCGATGCTGGTGATCTTGCTTACGGTACCAAACTTTAGTTTCTTTTTAATTATTTCGGGAATATCGGTTCCCTCACTAAAATCTTAAAAAACAGTTACAAGTGGTTTCTTATGGTATGCAATTCTGTTTGCATTCTCTGTAACATTAGTTACCATATTTCGGTAACATAAGTTACCGTTTGCACTTTCTTCTAAGGCTAATTTTGTTTCAAAATAATTAGTTGATGAATTATACAATACAAATACTAGCCTTTTTAAGCATTTTTATTCTGAATGCGCAAAATGATGTGCTGATTACTAAAGGGGAGGTTATAAGCAGGGTGTTGGAGTACAATGCAACCTTAAAAATCTCTGAAAAAAATATTATGGCAGCTGAAGGTGATTTTAGGCAAACCAATGCCGTGCTTTTGCCTAATATTAGTCTTTCACATACCGGGATAGCCACAAACAATCCATTGATGGCTTTTGGAGTTAAACTAAATCAGCAAATCGTAACACAAGCCGATTTTGATCCAGACCGCCTGAATAATCCAAGTCAAATTGAAGATTATGCAACCCGGTTTGAGATTCAACAACCCTTGTTAAATTTTGATGGCTTTTACCAGCGCAAAGCGGCAAAAGCCAAATTGACAGCTTCAGAATATCAATCCGGGCGCACCAGGGATTATCTGATGCTTGAGGTTGAAAAAGCATATATGCAGCTACAGCTGGCATACAAGACTGTAGAAGTTTTGGAAAAAACAAAGGAGACTGCAATGGAAAACAAAAGGCTGGCAGAAAACAGCTTCAAACAGGGTTACCTTCAACGATCTGATGTACTGGCCGTAGAAGTGCGGGTTACAGAAATTGATAATCAACTGCAATACGCAAAAAGTAATATTCAAAATGCCTCGAACTACTTATCGGTTATGATGAATGACTCCACCTACCAGATAATGGTCCCAACCGATTCACTTAAGGTTTTTGCAAACCAATTTTCTTTGGAAAATGTATCGGAGAACAGAAAGGATATTTTGGCAATGGAATCAGCTAAAGAGGCCTATTATCAAACATATAGGTCAGATAAAATGAGTTTTTTACCCAAATTGAATGCATTTGGGACCTACGAATTACATGATGATCAGGTATTTCAGGGAAGCGCCAGTGGCTATCTTTTTGGAGCAGAATTGAGATGGGACGTCCTGAACGGGACTAAACGATTTGGTAAAGCCCATAAAAGTAAAGCAGAGTTTGAAAAAGCCAAATTGGAATTAGAGCAATACAAATCAGAAAGTCAGCTAGAGCTCAACAAAGCGAGGCGGATGCTTCAGGATACCAAAAATAATCTGGAGCTTACTACTCTTGCTTTAAATCAATCTGAAGAAGCACTCAGAATTCGCAGCAATCGTTTTGCACAAGGTTTAGAAAAAACGACGGATCTGCTATTAGCGGAAACGCAATATGCTCAGAAAAAACTGGAATTTTATTTCACCATTTTTCAGCATAATTCTGCTGTGGTGTATATGGAATTTTTAACAAAAGAATAATTAAATAATGAAGATTAAATACCGAAATATGCAAAAATTATACGTGATACTTCTGATACTTCTTTTCTGGAGTTGCAGTAATAAAGAGAAGAAAGAGCAACAGGCAAATGAGCTTGTTATTCCGGTAACGGTAAGAATGGTTGGCGAGATTGATGGCCCGAATATGATTTCCACCAGTGGAACGATAGAAGCCGTTAAAAGTGCCAACTTAAGCACCCGAATCATGGGTCATGTAGACAAGATTCATGTCAGGATAGGGGATAAGGTTACTAAAGGACAACTTCTATTGAGCATAAACAACACGGAACTGTCTGCCAAGCTTGCTCAGGTAAATGCCGGGATTGCTGAAGCTACAGCAGCCTATAACAATTCAGAAAAAGACCTGAAAAGATTTACCGCTTTGTTTAACGAAAATAGCGCTTCACAGAAGGAACTGGATGATATAACTGCTAATTTCAATATGGCCAAAGCGAGACTGGAGGGCGCAAGGCAAATGAAAAATGAAGTAAATGCACAATTTTCTTATGCAGATATTCGTGCTCCTTTTAACGGAGTAGTAACCAATAAGTTCATAAACCCCGGTGATATGGCAAATCCTGGAAAGCCTCTTCTTGAAGTAGAAGCTCCCGGGAAATATCAGGTTCTGACTTTAGTACCCGAATCTGAAATAACTAAAATAAAACAAGGAATGGAAGTGGAGGTGAGTTTAAACTCCTTGAATGAGAATGTCCCGGGTGAAGTTATTGAGGTAAGTAGCTCATCTAAAAATACAGGTGGTCAGTATCATGTTAAAGTGTCCTTATCGGAAACAAGCGCGCCTATCCTATCCGGGATGTATGCCACAGTCAAATTTCCTATAGCAGGTAATAATCAATCAAGAGCAACTTTAATACCACTTGAGGCAGTTGTACAAAAAGGTCAATTGTCCGGAGTATATACCGTAAGTGAAAGTAACACCGCACTGCTCAGATGGCTTCGTTTAGGACGGGCCTATGGTGATAAGGTTGAGGTTTTATCTGGCTTGGCAGCAGATGAAAGTTTTATTATTTCATCAAACGGAAAATTATATAACGGGGCTAAAATATCTATACAATAGACCCGGGGTAGGTTTATTTACCACCCACCAAGAAAAGAAGTTCATAAAGCAATAATAAAAATATGAAAGAAGGATTAGCAGGGAAAATTGCAAAGTTGTTTATAGGATCAAAGCTAACAGTGCTACTAATGATAGTTTTTATGATCATTGGGGTATATAGCTCCTTTTTGATTCCAAGGGAGGAAGAACCTCAGATTGATGTTCCCATTGCTGATATTTTTGTGGGATACCCGGGTGCCAGCCCTACCGAAGTAGAGTCGAGGGTGGTAAAGCCTCTGGAAAAACTTATCTCCAATATCAAAGGGGTTGAATATGTTTATTCTACTTCCATGAATGAACAGGCCATGGTTATTGTGCAGTTTTATGTGGGGGAGGATATTGAGCGGTCTTTTGTTAAACTCTATAATGAGATTAATAAGCATATGGATATCATGCCACAAGGCGTGACTTTTCCTTTGGTAAAAACCAGGGCTATTGATGATGTGCCAATGCTGGGTTTAACCTTGTGGAGTGAGAGTTATGATGATTACCAATTGAAGCAGATTGCACAGGAAATTACTGACGAAATTGAAAAGATAAATGATGTTTCAGCTATCCAAAAAATTGGCGGCAGGAACAGGCAATTAAGGGTAGTACTCGACAAAAACAAGATGGCAGAAAGCGGCCTGGATTTTCTTTCCGTTGCCCAGATGATAAAGGCCAATAACAGTCAGCTAAACAGTGGTAGTTTTGATAAGTATGATAACGAGTTCACGGTAACCACCGGAAGATTTTTGGAAACTACAGAGGATGTTGAAAATTTAGTAGTAGGCGTTCAACAAAATCAACCAATATACCTTAAACAAATTGCGGCAATATATGATGCAGCTGAATTGCCCAAAAATTATGTTTCTCTTGGTTTTGGTCAGGCAAGCGAAAATGCCCAACTGTATAATTCTGAATATCCGGCTGTTACCATTTCCATAGCCAAACGAAAAGGAGCAGATGCAATGAAGATTTCGGATATTATCCTGAAAAAGGTAGATCATCTGAAACAAAATCTGATTCCGACAGATGTGCATGTGGAAGTTACCCGTAATTATGGAGAAACTGCTTCCCAAAAAGTATCAGAATTACTTATGCACCTCATAGGCGCAATCATTGCGGTCACTTTTGTGGTTATGTTAGCTATGGGTTGGCGAGGTGGTTTGGTGGTGTTTTTATCAGTCCCAATTACATTTGCCCTTACATTACTCAGCTATTATATGCTGGACTATACCCTCAATAGAATAACTCTTTTTGCCCTGGTGTTTGTAACAGGAATAGTGGTAGATGATTCCATAATTATTGCAGAGAACATGCACCGTCATTTTAAAATGAAACGTTTGCCGTTCAAACAAGCTGCACTTTACGCTATAAATGAAGTTGGGAACCCAACGATTTTAGCAACTTTTACGGTAATTGCATCGGTTTTACCAATGGCTTTTGTTTCAGGATTAATGGGTCCGTATATGTCCCCAATGCCAATTGGAGCATCTATAGCAATGATATTGTCCTTGTTTGTAGCACTTACAATTACTCCTTACCTCGGTTTTATTTTTCTGCGTGAAAAGGAAAAAAAGGGAAAGAAAAAAGAAGAAAAACAATTGGAGGAAACCTTTATATATAAGATCTATGAGAGATTTGAAAAACCTTTGTTGGAAAATAGAAAAATACGTTGGATATTTCTGGGAATAACTTTCATTTTGTTATTGGCTTCGGTAGCCATGTTCTTTACTAAAACGGTTGCTGTAAAAATGCTGCCTTTCGATAATAAAAATGAATTTCAGGTGGTCATAGACATGCCAGAGGGTACAACCCTTGAAAGGACTGCTGTTGTTACAAAAGAAATTTCCCAGTATTTATCTACTCGTCCGGAGGTTATTAATTATCAAAATTATGTAGGAACTTCAGCTCCCATAACCTTTAATGGACTAGTAAGGCATTATGATCTCAGGAGCGGCAGCAATGTTGCTGATATTCAGGTAAACTTAATAGATAAAAACGAAAGAAGTGCTCAAAGTCATCAGATTGCCAGCCTTCTGCGTCCTGAAATTAGAAAAATTGGCAAAAAATATAACGCAAACGTAAAAGTGGTTGAAGTACCACCGGGACCACCGGTATTATCAACCATCGTAGGAGAAATTTATGGACCGGATTATGACGAGCAGATTGCCGTCGCTAATCAGGTGCGGGACTTGTTAATCAATACCAAAGATGTTGTGGATGTGGATTGGATGGTAGAAGCAGACCAAACCGAGTATGAATTCATCATAGATAAGCAAAAGTCTATGCTTTATGGTGTGACACCACAGCAAATTACTCAAACATTGAATCTGGCCCTTTCTGAGAGAGCCATAACGAACTTATATGATGAAGACGCATCCAATCAGGTAGATTTGATACTTGCCCTGGATGAAAAAGAGAAATCTACTATTAATGATATTTCTCAACTCAAAGTTAAATCAAAAATGGGAACTATGAATAGTATAGGAGATTTAACGGATATTAATAAAACCTTTACTGCCAAAAGCATTTATAGAAAAAATCAAAAACGTGTAGTTTATGTTGTTGCTGATATGGCTGGGGAATTGGAGAGCCCGGTTTATGCTATCCTGGGCATGAGTGATAAATTAAAGGAAATTGATATTCCGGAAGGATATAAGCTTGAGGAACTTTACATTAAACAGCCAGATTTTGAAGATGATTACACTATAAAATGGGATGGAGAGTGGCAAGTTACATTGGAGGTATTTAGGGATTTGGGAATTGCATTTCTTGGGGTTATTGTAATTATCTATATTTTAATTGTAGGGTGGTTTCAAAATTTTAAGGCACCCATAGTGATGATGGTTGCAATTCCACTTTCTTTAGTGGGAATTGTTCTGGGTCATTGGTTGTTAGATGCATTTTTTACGGCTACTTCTTTTATTGGAATGATTGCATTGGCTGGAATAATGGTAAGAAATTCCGTACTGCTTATAGACTTTATAAACCTTCGTGTGGCAGAAGGTATTCCGTTAAAACAAGCAGTTATTGACGCAGGCGCAGTTCGTACAACTCCCATACTCCTAACAGCCGGTACTGTGGTAATTGGTGCCTTTGTCATTCTTTTTGACCCTATTTTTCAGGGCTTAGCTATTTCACTAATGGGTGGGACAATTGCCTCAACAGTGCTTACTTTGTTAGTGGTACCATTGGTATATTACTTAATAGAACGTAAAAATCACAAAATATGAAACTACTTATTGTTACCGTAGTCGAGCAGTACGAAGAGATCATTCTGCAACTTTTTAAAAAAGCCAATATTGAAAATTTTAGTGGTTCAGAAATCGACGGATATAAACAACAGGCATCCCTATTAATGACTTCAAATTGGTTTCCTGGTGTAAAAGGAGGTGTAGAATCTACTTTGTTTTTCTCCTTCACCATAGATGAAAAAATAGATTCCCTCTTTAGCCTGATTGAAGAGTTTAACAAAAATCTGGATACAAACAATCCCATAAAAGCGATTGTAGTTCCCATAGAAAGATCAATTTAATATAATAAGTATGAAAAACAGAATTGTCAGAGCAGTTGCCGGAATCTTTATTCTGGTTAGCTTAATACTCGCCATTTATGTAAACATGAATTGGTTATGGTTTACGGCCTTTGTTGGACTAAATCTTTTACAGTCGTCATTCACAAAATGGTGTTTAATGGAGGATATCTTATCTAAATTTGGGATAAAGGATTAACTAAATTCTTTCCGGCACATTATAATCATAACTTAGGTCCTAGTCTGTCGCAAGGAGTAAATACTTCGATCATTATTAAATTATTGATTTGAATTACCTTAGAAAGATGGCATTGACCTTCTTATATAATTATAATAACTTTTTATAACTTTTAAAGTAAGGTTTATCCTGAAAATCCTACTTTTATGGCATAATAATTATAGTATAAAATTTAATCATGTCAGAAAAAATTGAACGTGTAAAGACACTCATACTAGGTTCAGGTCCTGCTGGTTATACAGCTGCTATTTACGCCGCGCGAGCAGATTTAAAACCACTCATGTATACTGGGATGGAGCCTGGCGGGCAATTAACCACCACTACGGAAGTCGATAATTTTCCCGGTTATCCTGAGGGTATAGACGGACCTACGATGATGGTACAGTTGCAGCAGCAGGCCGAGCGCTTTGGAACGGAAGTTCGCATAGGTATGGCTACCGCGGTTGACTTCAGTAAGGAAGTTGGCGGGATTCACAAAGTGACCATAGATGATTCTAAAGTAATTGAGGCGGAAACCGTAATAATTTCCACAGGCGCAACCGCAAAATATTTAAATATTCCCAGTGAACAACGTTTGCGGGGGGGTGGTGTTTCTGCTTGCGCAGTGTGCGACGGATTTTTCTACAAAGGACAAGATGTGGCAATAGTAGGAGGTGGCGATACCGCTGCAGAAGAGGCATCATATCTTGCAAATATTTGCAACAAAGTTACCATGCTGGTCCGCAAGGACTTTATGAGAGCCTCCAAGGCTATGCAGCATAGGGTAAACAGTCTGCCAAATATTGATTTACGGTATAATTCAGAAGTGGATGAAGTACTGGGCGATCAGGTTGTTGAAGGTTTACGAATCGTGAACAATAAAACAGGTGTAAAAGAAGAAATTCCTATTACAGGATTCTTTGTTGCCATAGGGCATAAACCCAACACAGAAATTTTCAAGGGTCAGTTAGAGATGGATGAAACGGGTTATCTTATAACGCATGGCAAATCCACTAAAACAAGCAAGCCTGGAGTTTTTGCCAGTGGTGATGTTCAGGATAAGGAATACAGACAAGCAGTAACGGCCGCTGGAACAGGTTGTATGGCAGCTTTGGATGCAGAACGTTATTTGGCCACTATAGAAACCCCACAGGAGGTATCCTGATTTAATTGGCGATCTAGCTTTAATTTACAAAAGACCGCTTTGTTAGGCGGTCTTTTCAATTCTAAATATTCCGGATACTAATCTACTCGTTTGTAATTTTCTGAGAAAGTCCTGTTACCTTCTGCATCAGTTGATATCTGACTATAGGTGTTATCCTTCAATTCTAATTCAAAAGTAAATTTTCGTAAAGCCTCCAAATCTCTCATCATACCTTTATCACCATATTCTATGGTTTCTATTAATTCGGTATCTGTTAATTCATAGGTTCCATAGCCAAACCTCCCTACAACGTCATTCCCATCTGAGTCCTTTGTGTCACTAGAGGTGGTACGAGACCACATGACCTTGCCGTCATAATACATTTTAACCTGTCTGTAACCCTCAGCAAGAGGTACAGTATCAATAATATTTTCGCCATCATAGTTATAAAAACTTTGCAATTCCCAGGTGCCTTCAATTGTATGCATTGCGTTAGGTTTCACAGATGTGATTGCAGTAGTAGTGATTAGGAGTACTACTAATAATACCATTCCTAGTAATTTCTTCATGTTAGTGTATTTTAATGTGATACTTAAATATCTTAAAAGTTACAATTTTTTTTGTGAAACTAATAGGATATAAAGGAATAAATCATGAATTGTAAATGGCTGGCTACCGGTTTAATTATTAATCATAAAAAGAATTAATAAGTGAAGTAAGTTTTTTAATGTCTTCTTTAGTATTTGAAGCTGTTAGCACTATCCTGCTTTTTATGCTGGCTTCTTCCGTGGGGTAAGTGAAATCCGTAACAATAATGCCGTTATTGTAAAGAAATTTGGTTAATTCAGGATCAGAATAGCCAAATATGGGGAATCCTTGTATATAGTTAAATTTCTTACTGTCATTTATTTGATTTAAGAAAAAATTTATATTACCATCTAAAGTCCTTTTTTTAGATTTATATATTTCTTCAGCCTGCATTAATGTAGCCATACTTGCAGGCGATGGGGGCGAAGCTCCTGCATAAAAATCCGTTTTTATGATTTGTTTTAACCTTTCACTGGTGCCAAAGATTGCTCCTGCATCTATACCTAAAGCTTTACCCAAAGAGCAGCAAATTAGTAGCTCTTTTGGTTTGAAATTTAAGAGAATTTGAAAAACACCACTATTATCGGGGCCAATTTGTCCAATACCATGTGAATCATCTACCACAAGAATGCATTTATTTAGAGGTAGTGACATTAACCCTTGAAATTCTGGGTAGTTGTAGCCCGAAAAATCTATGGAATCTAACAGAATTACTGGTATTGCCTTTTTGTTTGATGACAGATGGTCCTTTAATGCAATATGCAAAGCAGAATAAGTGATATAGGGTCTATTGTTGGATTGGTAAAGGGCAGAATGGCTATTTGGAGTATAGAACAGCCTATACTG
>NZ_JBATGR010000055.1:0-4191 GCF_049665975.1 Eudoraea sp. | reverse complement strand
ATTACAAGCCTAGCACCTTGATTGTGATTCTTTTAAGATTATGTAAACCATTACTTTTTGGAAAGTCCCACAAAACGAAGCCTTTACGGAATTGCTGTTTTTTTCCTTTCTTTTCACCGAATTAATTGATTAGTTAAAAAAACGAAGATATAGCGATTTAATTTCAAGGGTTGGAATGATATTGAGTTCATATTCTACGTTAAAACATATAGAAATGGTATTGATTTTTATTCAAATTACTGCTCTATTAAATACCCGATATCCTCCGAAGAGGATTAGGCCACTAAGTGTTTATCATTTTGCAATTAATAATTGGGATATCCAAATGAAGAGAAAACAACTACTCTCTCCATATGTATAGGTCTTAGCCTTCCCGATTCTAAAGGTTTAAATCGTCAGGTTTTTTTCCAAGAATTGATTATCTGCATTCTTTCCAATGCGGTATTTTCCGTCTAAGGTCAATGCAAGTTTCTTAATAACTCAAGGGTTCAGAATGGAGACATTGAGCAAGTCATAGCCCTTCACTATCATCCCGATAACTATCGGGAGTCTACCAGACCTTTGACTACCGTTCAGTCCCCTGTCGCGATCACTGATGAATTCAATATTTATTCTAAAAGATCCAAAATACTTGTCGGTGGATTCGCTTCAATCACCCGCCATTCATCCTCGGAGATAGAAGAGAGAAACTTCATAAGTGGGTCAGAAATGGGGATGGTATTATACCTTTTAGCAATATCTATGATCTGATTAATTTGATTCAGGTAAGTCTCGGTGATATTAGCACCGCTTTGTGTGGAGGCAGCTTCCGAATCTATATATGCAACTCCTTTTTTGATCAAAGGAATATCCATGGATATACACGCCTGTAATAATTCAATCTGATAAGGAAATGTGTAAATTTTAATAGATGGAAGTATTCTTTCCAACGCACTACTTTCAAAAGCCTTGAACGCCCTATTTGTATCGGTAATTCTCTGTGCCAGCTGAGGGAGGAAATGTTGCCAAATTTGAATAAACAAATTACCCCGCAGGTTTCGACTTCCTCCAATTAAAGAAACGGAATCTTCTTCCCGCCTCGATCCTGCAACAGTTTTTGTTTTTCCATCAACAATATCCTGAACCAATAAACCCAGCTGCATAGGGTGAACGGACAAATCCGCATCATTATCAACTATTACATGAATTCCTTCTGCAGGTGTTTTCAAGGCTTTTTGCATGCCTAACAAAGCTGCACCACCTTTCACACTGCGATTAGAGCCATTTTTATGCGTAATTCCTGCAGGAAGATCAATATCATTCTCATCAATCGCCTTAGCCAGGAAAAACACTTTATGGGGAGACCCCGGATATTCAGATACTATATTTTCTGCCATAACTCCCGATGCATCCGGGCATCCATCATCTACTACAAATACCCGCCCTTTGAACAAGGGATTGATACGTTCAAAATGTTGAATACAAGCAATCTTGGTTCGCAAGGAGTTCTCACCATGCGGATGCTGCTCTCTCTTCTGCATTCGTCCCGTTTCTTTGTATACCGGGTTAATGAGTGTTAGTGTAACCTGCTCATTAAGATTCAGGATTATATTCTCGGATTCGATAAATTTTAGCATGGTACGGAAAGCCAAAGCTTCATTATCATATGAACGGGCTTTGATATCAAGTTCGTCAATGGTTTCAGCCTGACTGGCAACCCATTCTTTTACTTTATTGAAGTAAGCATGAGCCATTTCAGTGTTGGTATCGTATGCTTCGGCTATTACTGGACCCTGTTTTATTATTGATTTCATGTCGTGAAATTATTGAAATTTAGGCAACCTTTGATCCTAAAATTTCCGAAAAATTAAAAAATGTAGCGATGTATGCTTTAATATCTTCCCAAGTTAGCCATACCACTGTCTATTTTAGGATGGATCACAAGATCAGTAAAACTTGTGGCAGTTTGGAGTTTCTTAGAGCTTAAAACTGATTAGCTTTAAGATTATGGACTTGCAAAACACTATTCCAAGTTGTAAGGCATTAAATTGTTTTATATTCGGGCGATAATTATATTTAGAAATTGAAAAAATTATAATAATAATATTCCTCTATGATATCGAGAGAGATTAAACTTCCACCGAAGCATATTTATCCTTTAGATGATTGGAAGATCATTCAAAAAAAGTTTGCACCTCAGTATCTTGCCCAGGACGAAACTGTTTTCGCTATAGGCAATGGCTATTTGGGTTTTCGAGGCAACCACGAGGAAGGGACACCGGTAGAACAGCGAGGGACATTTATCAACGGATTCCATGAACAATGGCCTATCCGCTATGGGGAAAGCGCCTATGGTTTTGCCAAAACCGGCCAAACAATGCTGAATGTTACCGATAGTAAAGTGATCAGGCTGTATGTGGACGACGAGCCTTTTTATCTTCCCACGGCCGATCTTAAATCTTATGAACGTGTTCTTGACATGAAAGCCGGTGCGCTTCATCGCGATATCCTTTGGCAAACGGCTTCCGGCAAACGCGTTTCCATTAAGTCTACCAGAATCGTCTCAATGGAACGCCGACATGTTGCGGCAATTTCCTACGAAGTAAAAGTTCTAAACGCCCCGGCAAAGTTGATCCTATCTTCCAAATTACGTTGTCCTTCAGATAATGGCAATAATAATGAAGGAAATAAGGATCCCCGAAAATCTCCTGCTTTCGAACCCGATGTTTTTATTCCTAAGGTGAACGAGGTGAAGGACCAAAGAGTTTTTCTTGGGCATGAGGTCCGAACAAGTAAAATGACGCTTTCCTGTGGTGTGGATCATGTAATTGAAACTGAGAATAACTATTCATTTGAAAGCGAGTGCCACGAAGATTCGGCCAAAATTGTCTATTCTGTGAAAGCAGAAAAGGGAGTTGCTTTCCGTTTAATTAAATACATGGTATATCACACGTCCCGAAGTGCGCCGGTTATAGAGCTTTGCGGTCGTACCGGACGAACACTGAGTTCTGTGGTTAATGAGGGATTTGACTATATCGTCAAGGGCCAACAGCGCTTTATGGATGATTTTTGGGCTCGTAGTGATATTGAGGTAACTATACATAAGGATAGACGGACTCAGCAATGCCTCCGCTTCAACCTGTTCCATATACTTCAGGCATCGGCACGAGTAGAAGGTACTGGTATTGGGGCTAAAGGTTTAACCGGAGAGGCCTATGAAGGACATTATTTCTGGGATACTGAGGTATATGTCATGCCCTTTTTGATATATACAGCTCCAAGTGTAGCGAGAAACTTGCTGCGTTTCCGTTATAGCCTTCTGGATAAAGCCAGAAAGCGCGCAAAAGAAGTAAACCAGAAAGGCGCGCTCTTTCCGTGGAGAACTATTACCGGTGACGAGGCTTCTGCTTATTATGCAGCCGGGACGGCTCAATATCATATCAATGCAGACATTATGTACGCTCTCAGGAAATATGTTGAGGTTACCGGTGATGAAGAGTTTCTTTTTGACTATGGCGCCGAGATGCTCATAGAAACGGCTCGCTTGTGGGCCGACCTCGGTTTTTATTCCCTTAATGGAAAAGAAGAGTTTCATATTCACGGTGTAACAGGGCCGGATGAATATACCGCCATAGTAAACAATAATGCTTTTACAAATATGATGGCTCGTGAGAATTTGAGATATGCGGTGGAGAGCCTTGAATTATTGCAAAAAAAGAGACCGGAAGGTTTTAAGGCCCTCGCCCATGACACGGATCTTAAGCCGGAGGAGATTGACGAATGGCGGAAAGCTGCAAAGCATATGTATATTCCATATGATGAAGAGGCAGGGATCCATCCGCAGGACGACGGATTTCTTAAAAAGGAAATTTGGGATTTTGAAAACACTCCCACGGATAAATATCCTTTGCTGCTTAATTACCATCCTTTGGTGATTTATCGTTTCCAGGTCATTAAACAAGCAGATGTTGTTATGGCTATGTTTCTTTTGGGCCACGAGTTTTCCTGTGAGCAAAAGAAACGAAATTACGATTATTACGATCCCCTAACCACGGGGGATTCTTCATTATCCGCCAGTGTTTATAGCATTCTGGCATTAGAATTGGACTATCTCGACAGGGCTTTGGAACTCATAAGATATGCTGCATGGATGGACCTGGCAGATGTAGGAGGAAATGTCAAAGATGGAGCACATATCGCATCCATGGGTGG
>NZ_JBATGR010000054.1:0-3558 GCF_049665975.1 Eudoraea sp. | reverse complement strand
TTTTTTTCAAATTACCTATTAAATGGAATTGGGGAAAATGCCTGGCGTTGGATGGTAGGAGTTGAAGCCATCCCGGCAGTTATTTATACCGTATTCGCATTGACAATTCCAAAAAGCCCCAGGTGGTTGTTATCTAAACTACGTGTTGATGAGGCTAAAGAAGTTTTAGAAGTTATAAATCCAGGTATGGATACAGAACACATGATGCTGGAAATTAAAAAGGAAAGTGAAGGCACTATTCCGGGGGAAAATATTTTCTTAATGAAATATAGATTTCCATTGATACTGGCTTTTTGTATTGCCTTTTTTAATCAACTCTCAGGCATCAATGCGTTTCTTTATTATGCCCCGCGAATATTGGAAGAAGCTGGCCTGGGTTCCAGTACGGCCCTATTAAGTAGTATTGGAATAGGGATTACCAATATGGTATTCACCCTTTTGGGAATATACCTGATTGACCGAATGGGCAGAAAACAATTAATGTATATCGGTTCTATTGGATACATTATAGCTCTATCTCTGGTAGCCTGTGCCTTTTATTTAAACTGGGAAGGAATTTCCGTAGCTTTCTTTTTATTTCTTTTTATAGCGGCCCATGCAATTGGACAAGGCACTGTAATTTGGGTGTTTATTTCAGAAATATTCCCTAATCATTTAAGAGGATACGGCCAAAGCTTTGGAAGTTCTGTTCATTGGGTTCTTGCAGCTGTTGTGCCTTCATTAATTCCAATTCTCTTTGCTACCATAGGCCCTGGAATTGTATTTACTTTTTTTGCATTTATGATGTTTTTACAGCTTCTTTTTGTGGCCTTTATTATGCCTGAGACCAAAGGAATATCACTGGAGGAATTAAGCAAGTCCCTTACAAAAACTAAGAAGGTTAAACCAGGGAGTGTATAAAAGGTAATATCAAATGATATTAATTGCATCGTATAAAAAAATCAGGCAAGGAACGGGATGCTCAATAGCTTGCAAAAATTTGTTGTCACACAATTATATCCCCAATTTTACCAATACATTGCGTCAAACTGCCCTTAATACTGTAAGTAATCTTTAAAAAATGGGACTATTAGACTATAGTTCACATTTTATTCTAATTCCTAAAACTGTAAACTCATGAGTAATTTTTTTAGCAATCTATTCAAAAAGAAAAAAACAGATGAATTTGATGAGATCCCCGAAGGGGTTTGTCCTAATTGTTGGGGAGATCAGGAGTACGGTAACGTTATCCGTGAAAAATATAAGGATGCTCAGATTGGCGTAAACAATAAAGAAAGTAAGTATGCTTTTGTTCAGGACTTTATAGTAACTCATTTAGACGGAATAAAGCTAAAAAGTGCTGTAGAAGGAACTGAATGTCCTACTTGTAAAATAAAATATAAAGAATAACAATATTTTAATTTCTAAACAATCTATAATGTCAAAACAACTTTCAAAAATGACGGAACAACACTGTTCCCATCCTCCTGCCAAATACAATGATCTAAAAGTTTTATTCCTCAACTGCACACTAAACAGAACTCCGGTTCTTTCGCATACCGAAGCACTTATAGGTGTTGCCCAGCGAATTTTTGAGGCAAATGGTGTGGCTACAAAAGTAATCAGACCTGTAGATTATGTACTTCCTGCCGGACTGGGGCTGGATATGTCCAAAACCCCGGAATGGGATAAAGATGACTGGCCCATACTACAAAAAGAAGTAGATGCCTGTGATATACTCATCCTTTGTACCTCGGTTTGGTTGGGAGAAAAATCTTCTGTTTGTAACCGGGTACTAGAGCGGATGTATGGTTATACACATATGTTTAATGAAAAAGGGCAATATAGAGATTATGGCAAAGTGGGCGCCACCTTGATAACAGGTAACGAAGATGGTGTAAAACATTGCGCCATGAATATACTTTTTTCACTTTCTCATATTGGCTATACAGTGCCTCCACAGGCGGATGCCGGTTGGATGGGTGAAGCTGGACCAGGACCTTCCTACAGGGACGAAGGTTCAGGAGGCCCCGAGAACGACTTTACCAATAGAAATACAACTTTCCTTGTCTGGAATTGTTTGCACTTGGCTCGAATGCTGAAAGATAATGGAGGTATCCCGGCACATGGAAACCAACCCGATGAGTGGGCTGCCGGATGTAAGGCAGGATTTGACAGCCCCGAACATAAAAGATAACCCGGTAATGGAAAAAATGATGTATCTGCTGGCACAGTACCTGGCTGCCGCAGGAATAAGTTTTTTAGAGAAAAAGGATGATGACAGCCATAGCAATCTAGGTTTTTCCATCGAAAATAGCAGTATGTATTCAAGGCCTTTAAATGAGAACGGAGATACCTTATCTGTAAGCTATAAAAAATTTACTTTAGAATGGAATTCAAATGGTGTGTCCACTTCAATGCGATTGGATGGCACCACCCATGCCGAAATTCTAAATTGGATAGAAAAAATGGCCGCGAAAGGGGCTATTAAGGTGGCGTACTCGTATTCCTTTCACTATGATTTTCCCTATCAAATAAAAGATAATTTTGTCTTTAAACTATTGGACGCTACCAGACTTCGCGAATTGTTAAAACTGCGGGTTTTGGCTCAAATGGTCCTGGAAGCTTTTTTACAGGACCAAAAATTAAACTCCGAAATTCGGATATGGCCACACCACTTTGACACCGGGGCTTATGCAATTTTCAATGATAGGACGGGTGATGCAATTGGATTAGGTCTTGCAATTCCGGATACTGTGTGCAGTGATCATTATTTTTACATCAATGGGTATAAAGGGCATGAGAGTATGGATACTTCAGGTTTTAAGCCATTATCTTTGGGCTCCTGGGGAGCAAATGGATTTAATGGAGCAATCCTACCAGCCACAGAAATTGACAAGAACATGGGTGCTGCCTTTTTGTCCGAGGCATTCGTCCAATTTAAAAATTAAACCAATTAATTATGGCTTCTTCGCAAGACCTTATTTGGCATAAAGTACTGGATAATAAAACTGATTTACCGGAAGGCAGGGTAAAAACAGTGACTGCCAAACACAAAGGTATCTGTCTTACTCATTTCGAGGGAAAATTTTCTGCCTTAGACAATAAATGTCCGCATCAGGGTGGACCTTTGGGTGAAGGCTCAATTGAAAATGGCCTGTTAAGATGTCCATGGCATGGCTGGGATTTTCATCCCTGCACCGGTTTACCTCCGGGCGGGTTTGATGATGGTGTTGAAGTCTATCCCACTAAGGAAGAAAATGAAGCCATATATGTGGGTTTGGTACAAGAGGAGGAACACGAGCCTACGGTTTCCGATATCATGGTAGAAACTATGATAAATTGGGGAGTAACCAAAGTTTTTGGAATGGTTGGGCATTCAAATCTAGGATTTGCCGACGCCATGAAACGACAGGAGCAAAAAGGAAAGCTCAATTTTTATGGTATTCGCCATGAAGGTGCTGCGGCATTTGCAGTGTCTGCCTATGGTAAACTTACAGGAAAACCTGCAGCTTGTTTCACCATTGCAGGACCGGGAGCTACGAACTTATATACAGGAATGTGGGATGCCAAGGTGGA